>JAPPQA010000186.1 GCA_028817255.1 Gammaproteobacteria bacterium
GCCGGAATGACATGGAGGAGGCCGGAATGACGGAAGGCAACATATAAATGGCGGAGTAGGCTTTATTCGCTGGATGCCCGCGGGGTTTCTGCACAGCCTGGAAAGCGCGAATCTTTGGCCGTCCGCCTTTCCCTCGAGCCGTCATGAAGGAGCGCGAAGCGCGCGCTTGATATGCTGGATTCCTGCTTTCGCAGGAATGGCGAGGTGTGAGATGACGGGCTCAACCTGTAAATGCAACAGGTGGTTTGATACCGAAAAATACCTGATGCGACGTTTTCATGCTGAGACCTTTCCTCGGACAGTTATTCGTTTTGTGCATAAAAGCATAGAGATCGTGTGCGATCACGATCCGGTTATGCCTTGCTTCCCTAAGGGCGAAAATCTAAATTCATGCGCCGCCGGATGTATTCGTCCAGCAGCGGCACGGCCAGAGTGTATTTGCCGTGCCGGTTTTTGAATACCATGCCCTTGTTAAACAACGCGGTTAGCATCTGGTTGGCATGGCTGTTGCTGAAAGCCCGTTCGGTGGATTTTGAGGTCTCTACGATTTCCTGCACGGTGAATTCCCCTGCGCTGTTTTCAAGGCGGGCAATGACGGACAGCAGATCGCGTTGCCGGTCGGTCAACTGCGCCCAGCGGCCCTCAAAAAAATCCATGTCCAGTTTGCGGGAGATCCGGCGGAGAAGGCTTTCGCCGTGCTCGTCAATCTGTGGGGAAGCGCTGGTCAGATAATCGTATAGTTCCCGGCACCAGAATTGGATGAAATAGGGGTAGCCCTTGGTGCGCTCATAAATCATGTCATCAAGTTGAACGAAGACGTTCTTAATATGTTTTGGCTCTTCGTCCAAGGGTTTGACGATCGCTTCGCGCGATTCTTTGCGACTCAAATTGCCCAGCGTCCATACCCGGAACATGCGCTCGGCAAATGTCCGCGACGCAACCAACTTGGGGAATAACGGCGGCAGTCCGGTCAGCAACAGCATGAATGGCACGCCCTGACTTTGCAGGGAACTGAACACATCGAGCAACAGGCTGAGAGGGTATTGTTTGTCCTTGTCCTGGTCAGCCAGGTTTTGCGCCTCGTCCCAGGCGAAGACGATGCCCTTTTGGTTCGGTAGATGTCGTTGCATCAAATCCCATGCGATAAGCAGAACCCGCTTGAGTTTGTCCGAAGTCAAACCCGGTTGACGCTCGAACAGCGCCCACATGGTTTCGTAGTTAAAGCGAATCGCCTGACGTTCCGGCTGGTCGGCGAATCCGAGGGGATGCCGCTCGCTTGCGGCGTATTCCCAGTCGCTGGAAAAGGTGTTCAAGTCTGTCAGCAAGCGTGTTACCAAGTGGGTTTCGCTGATCGAAACCGCCTCGGAAATGTCATTGCTCGCCCAAAGCCAGTTGTTTTTCACGGCTTTCTTGCGGAGTTCTTCCCGCATGAGCACGGTCTTGCCGACGCCGCGGATGCCCGTCAGGACAAGATTCTCCAGGATCTGCGTTTGCGCCAGGAGTCGGGAAAACTCTCGCCGTTCGGCATCGCGCCCGGCGAGATAGGGCGGGGCGTGGGCGGCGCCGGGTCGGTATGGATTATCTGCCATCGTCAAATTTATATATATTTAGCCAAAAGACTAAATTTAGTATTTCGGCTAATTATATCTAAATTTGGGCTTAATGCAAGAGTTTCCAAGGGATTACAAGAAACCGGCCGGGGGTCGCGGCCCCTCGCGGCCCGAACGCACCCGCCCGCCCGCCTGAGGCAGGCGCGCGCTCAGGATGCGCGCGCCGTGCCGGACGCCGCCGGTATGTCGCGGTGGCGCACCACCGCCTGGCGGCCGCGCTCCAGAAACAGCTGCGCCAACCGCTCTACGACATAGACCGAACGATGCTGGCCGCCGGTGCAGCCTACGGCCACCGACAGGGAAATGCGGTTTGTGCTCTCGAAGGAAGGGATGCAGTGCTCCAGGAATTCCACGAGCTGGGCGAGGAAGCTCTGCGCCGCCTGCTGCCGGTCCAGGAATGCGGCCACCGAGGGGTCTTGCCCCGTGAGGGCGCGCAGGCGCGTTTCCCAGTAGGGGTTGGGCAGTCCCCGGGCATCGAATACGAAGTCGGCGTCTCGGGGCAGGCCGTTGCGGTAGCCGAAGGATGCCAAGTGCAGCAGAAAGGTCGCGGCGGCATGCGGCTCCAGGGTTTGTCGGATGATCCGGGACAAATCGTGGGAGTGTATCCGGGAGGTATCGAGCCGCAGGTCCGCCCATTCCCTGAGCGAGCCCAGCAATTGCCGTTCCTGTTGGATGGCCTGCGCCAGGGGGACTTCCGCGCGCTCCAGGGGATGCCGGCGGCGGGTTTTCTGGAAGCGCTCGACCAGGCGTTCCTCGTGCGACTCGAGAAACAGCAGGAAGACGTTGATGCCCTGGGCCTTCAGTTCGCGCAGCGTATCCGGCAGTTGCGACAGGTCTTCCTTCAGGGCGCGGGTGTCAATCCCCAGCGCCGCCTTGCCGGAGGGGAAGCGGCGCTCTTCCTTTCCGGGCGGTTGCAGCAGGTACGGGATCAGCCCTACGGGCAGGTTGTCTATGCAGTAATACCCGAAATCCTCCAGGGTATGCAGCGCGACGGTCTTGCCGGCGCCGGAAAGCCCGGTGATGACGATCAATTGTCGCAGTCGTTCCATGGTTGGCCCGGTTGGCCCGTGTCGGCGGAGAAAGACGGGGGGGCAATTCCGCCCCGGCGTTTATTGCCCGTTTTGCGTCAACAGTTCGTATATTTTGCTTGCGGGGTAGCGCCTTCTCAGCGCGCGAATTATTTTGTCGTCAAGCAGCGTTTCGGCGAGCGCCTCCAGGTAGTGCGGCTTCTGCTGGGCGGCGTCGTTGGGGACCAGCACGCCGAAGATTAAGTCCACCTGCGTCTGGTCGGCGGCGGCGTAGTCAATCTTCTTGTCCAGCTGCAGGAAGGCGCCGATGGGCTCGGAAATGTAGCTCATGCACGCATGGGGCAGCGCCACCCCCTTGCCCAGCGCGGTGTTGCCCAGCCGTTCCCGCTCGAGCAGGGTCTCGCAGATCTTGTTCTGGCACAGGCCCTGGTCGCCGCTGGCGAGCAGTTTCGCCAGCGCTTCCAGCGCGCACTTTTTGTTGTTGATCTTCTGCCGGCACAGAATCCTTTCCGGCGAAAGGATTCGGCCGATCCGCGACGTGCCGTTGCCCGCGGGCATGGCTTCTTCTCTGAGGGTCGCTTCCTCGCTGCGATGGTGGTCTTTCATTTTTTCCCGGTACTTGGCGAGTTGTCGGTCCAGTTTGCTGGCCATTTCGTCTATGGCGGCGTACATGTCCTCGTTTTCGGCGTCAGCGTACAGGGTCGCGCCCTTGAGCGCGAAGGTCGCCTCGGCCTGCTTGCGCTGCTTCTCGATGCCAAGAAAGACATGGGCGTGCAGCACGTTGTTGGGATGCTTTTCGATCCGTTGCAGCTTGGTTTTCACATAGTTGCGGATCGCCTCGGTCAAGGCCATGTGGTGGCCGCTGATCTCGATCTTCATGCCGGGCCGTGCGGCGCAGGCCGCTGCGCGCGGCGCTCGAGCTTCGCGGCCTTCGCGACCTTTGCGATCTTTTTGCGGCCGCGGCAGTCGGAGATGCCCAGGCTCTCCCGGTACTTTGCCACGGTCCGGCGGGCGACACGGATTCCCTGCTGGGCAAGCAATTCCGCCAGTCTGCGGTCGCTGAGGTGGCTTCCCGGCGGCTCGGCCGCAATGATCCCTTTCAGCACGGCCTTGACTGCCGTGGAGGAGCGGGAGTCTTGTCCCTTGCCCAGGGAACTGGAGAAGAAATACTTGAGTTCGTACATGCCTCGGGGGGTCAGTATATATTTTTCTGTGGTGGCGCGGGAGACGGTGGATTCGTTCAGGTTCAATTCCTCCGCGATGTCGTTCAGTACCATGGGCCGCATGGCGCTTTCCCCGTGTTCCAGGAAGTCTTGCTGCCGTTCGACGATGCAGGCGGCGATTCGGCGCAGAATATCGGCGCGCGTTCGCAGGCTTTTGATGAACCAGCGGGCCTCCTGCAGGTGGGTCTTCAGCGAGCGCCGGTCTTCGCCGTTGCAGCCGTTGCGCGCCAGTTCCTGATACAGGCGGTTGACGCGCAGCTTGGGCGCCGCGCCGGCATTGTATTCGACCTTCCAGCGGCCTCGCTCTTTCTTCGCGATCAGGTCGGGGATCACGTACTTTATGTCGGCTTCCTGGCTCTGCGTGCCGGGGCGCGGGTCCAGGGAGCGGACCAGATTGACCGTCTCTTGCAGTTGCTCCGGCGGCAGTCCCAGCGCTTTGCCTATGGCGGCGAAGTCGCCGGCGGCGAGGAGGTCGAAGTAATCGGAGACCAGCCGGGAGGCCTGTTGCCGCCAGGGGGTGTCGGGAGGCAGCTGTCCCAGTTGCAGGAGCAGGCATTCCTGCAGGGTGCGGGCGCCGACCCCCGGCGGCTCGAATTCCTGTATCTGCGCCAGGATGCCCTCCAGGCTTTCCAGCCGCGCGTCTCCGCCCAGGGTATCGCGCAATTCTTCCAGCCCCGTGGTCAGGTAACCTTTTTCGTCAATCGCGCCGACGATGGCGGCGGCCAGGGCGTGTTCGGTCGGGTCCAGGGGCAGCAGGTTCAGCTGCCGCTCCAGGAGGTCGTGCAGGGTTTGCCGCCCCGTGCCCAGGGATTCCTGCGGCTCCAGGGCGCGGTTGCCGCTACCCGCAGGCCGGGCGGGGCCGTCGTAGATTTCCCCCCAGTCGCTGTCCATGGGGAGTTCCGCGGGGATGTCTTCGGGCATCGCGGCGGCCTCTCCTTCCTCCGCCTCGGGCGCGTTGCCGGATTCTTCTCCGGCGGCCCGCTCCTGCCGCTCGTCGCGCGCGGCGCCGGCATTCTCTTCCGCCCCCCCGTCTTCGGCCTCTTCCAGCATGATGTTGGATTCCAGGGCTTGCTGGATCTCCGTGCGCAATTCCAGGTTGGAGAGCAGCAACAGGCGGATGCTCTGCTGCAGCTTTGGGGTCAGGGCCAGCCGCTGGCCCAGTTGCACTTTCAACTCGAATTTCATCTAGATATGGGCCCGCTTCCCCAGGTAGAGGCGCAGCGCCTTGTCGTTGGTGAGGATCTCTTGCGGGCGGCCCTGTACGGCGATGCGCCCGCCGCTGACGATATAGGAGCGGTGGCAGATCTGCAGCACCTCCCGGGCATTGTGATCCGTAATCAGGATGCCCAGGCCCGAGCTGCAAAGTTGCTGCGCGATTTGCTGCAGGCCGTGGACGGAGATGGGGTCTATGCCCGCGAATGGCTCGTCCAGCAACAGGAAGCGGGGGTTTGCCGCCAGCGCCCGGGCGATCTCCAGCCGGCGCCGTTCCCCGCCCGAGAGGCGCTCCCCCAGCTGGCGGCGCAGGTGGGAGATCTGGAACCGCCGCAAGAGTTCCTCCAGCAGCTCCCGCTGCTGGCCGCGGTCCAGGTCGCGGCGCAGTTCCAGGATCGCCGCGATATTGTCCCCGGCGCTCAGTTTGCGGAATACCGACGCCTCCTGCGGCAGGTATCCCAGCCCCAGGCGCGCCCGCCGCTCGATGGTCAGGTGGCCGATCTCGCGCCCGTCCAGGAGGATGCTGCCGCTGTCCTGAGCCAGCAGCCCTACGACGATATTGAAGCAAGTGGTCTTGCCGGCGCCGTTGGGGCCCAGCAGCCCCACGATTTCGCCTGTCGCGACCCGCAGGTCTATGTCTTCTATCCCGCCCCCGCCGGAGCGGAATCTCTTTGCCAGGCGCCGGGCTTCCAGGACGCCCTGCCCCTGCCCCTGCCCCTGCCCGTTCCGCGGCCCGCCGTTCGCGGCGCCGTTCACTCCGCGGCCTCCTCCGGCGCCGGCGGCTCGATCGTGACCCGGACCTTGTCGTCCCCGGCGCGGTCGCCGCGCGCCAGCACCCGGCTGTTGACGGTGTCGTATTCGACCCATCCGCCGCGGAATTCGATATTCTGCTGTTCCACGACCACCTCGCCGCTCAGGATGACCCTGCCCTTTTGCGGGTAATACTCGATCCGCGAGGCCCGGGCCTCGTCGTAGCCGTCGGCATGTTCCGGGCGCTGGCGGTACGTGGCCGGCCGTCCCTCGACGATGGCCTGTTGCAGACGGCGATCCTCGGTGTACGTCATGGTCATGGTGTCGCCGGTCAGGCGCAGGCTTCCCTGACGGATGACCACGTTGCCCCGATATACGGATTTTCGGGCGCGCTCATCAAGTTCGCCCGTTTCCGCTTCCATCTCGATAGGCTGTTCCCGGTCCAGCGCCAGGGTCCAGGCATTGCCGCAGAAGCTGGCCGCCGCCGCCGCCAACAGGATCCCCGCCGCCGCCCGGGCGCGGCGCCAGCGTTCCCCGCACTTCGCCCAGCAGCTCCAGCCGCCCTTGCGCCAGGTCGGCGCGCATTCCCCGGGCGGCCAGGGCGGCCCCGGGGCGGTACGCCCGCACCGGTCGCCGCGTTCGCGCGCGGCGCTCATCGGGGTACAAGCGCACGTCTTCCGTTTCCAGGCAGACGGTCGCGGTTCCTTTTTCTTCTGCACCCTTCCATATGCGTACCTTTCCCTCTAGAAGGATAGTGCGATCTTCCTCTTCTATCCAGGCCCGTTCGGCCAGCAGGAACCAGGGCGGGGCGCCCTCGGCATAGATCTCCAGGCGGGGCGCCGTGAGTTCGCTGCGCTTGCCCCGTGCCAGGCCGCGCAGCGCGTCCCCGTAGAGCCGGTATTTTGGCCTTCCCCGTTCGTCCAGGATCAGGCTGTCGGGCTGCGCTACCGAATAGGCCGGCCCAGCGGCGTCCGCGGGCGCCGCGGCGGTGTCGCCGCTCGCCCACCAGGCGAGCGAGCCGCTGCCGGCGACGGCCGCCGCGATGGCCAGCATGGCTGCCGCCGTGCCGCGGTCCAGAAACCCTGGAGAGCGCATAGGGCGCCGGGCCGTCACTTGGTTGCCCCGGGCGCGGCGCGGCCCCGGGCCAGGTAGGTGGCGAGCGTTCCTTCCCAGGCCCCCTGCGCGTCCAGGATCGCCTCGCAGACTTCGCGCGCCGCCCCGCGCCCGCCGCCGCAACGGGTGACCCAGTCGGCGCGCTCTTTGACCAGGGGGTGGGCGTCTGCCACCGCGATGGAGAGACCGACGGTCTCCATGGCCGGGAGGTCCACCAGGTCGTCGCCCACGTATGCGGCGCGAGCGGGGGCCAAATCGAAGTGCTCGAGCATCTCCTGGCAGGCCGGGCCCTTGTCGTTGCGTCCCAGGTAGCACAGCCCGACGCCCAAGGCGGCGAGCCGCGCGCGCACCACTTCGGAATTGCGCCCCGAGATCACGGCCGTTTCCAGTCCCGAGTGGTGCAGCAAGGCAAAGCCGAGGCCGTCGCGGACATGGAAAGACACGTATTCGTTGCCGTCCGTTCCCAGATGCAAGGCGCCGTCGGTCAGTACGCCATCCACGTCGAATATAATCAGGCGGGCGCGCGCCGCTTGCTCCCGCAGCTCTGGGGGCAGGCGGTTCACACGACGCGGGCGCGCAGCAGGTCGTGCATATTCAATATGCCAACCAGCCGGCGATCTTCGTCGGCAACCAGCAGGGCGTTGATCCGGTTGGTCTCCATCATCCTCAAGGCTTCCACCGCCATGCAGTCGGGCGGCACGGTCTTGCAGTCGCGGGTCATTGCCTGAGCGATGCGCAGCTGGTGGATATCCACTTTTGAGTCCAGAGCGCGCCGCAGGTCGCCGTCGGTGAAAATGCCCGCGATGCGGCCGTCCCCGTCGGCGACCGCGGTCACTCCCAGGCTTTTGGCCGTCATCTCCAACAGGGCCTCGGGCAGGGCCGTGTCCGGCGCCACGCGGGGGATTTCTTTGCCGGTGTGCATGATGTCCGAAACCAGAAGCAGTTTCCGGCCCAGGGAGCCCCTGGGGTGAGAGCGGGCGAAATCCTCCATGCTGAAGCCGCGCGCCTGCACCAAGGCAATGGCCAGCGCGTCGCCGAGGACCAGTGCCGCCGTCGTGCTGGCCGTGGGCGCAAGCCCGAACGGGCAGGCCTCTTCCTCGATCCCGGCATGAATGCTTACGTCCGCCTTCGTTGCCAGCAGGGAGGACGGTTTGCCGGTGATGGCGACGAGCGGCACCCCCAGGCGTTTCAGCACGGGCAGCAGGGTGACCAGCTCTTCCGTTTCCCCGGAGTGGGAAATGATCACCGCCACGTCCTGGTCCGTGACCATGCCTATATCTCCGTGCCCGGCCTCGCCGGGGTGTACGAAAAAGGCAGGGGTCCCGGTGCTGGCCATGGTGGCGGCGACCTTGCGGGCGATATGCCCGGATTTCCCCATGCCCGTTACCACGGTGCGGCCCTTGCAGGCCAGGATCAGCCGGCAGCCGGCGGCAAAGTTTTCGTCCAGAGAGGAAAGCAGGCGCGCCACCGCGTCCCTTTCCGTCTCGATCACGGTGCGCCCGGTCTCCAGGAGACTTTGCGTTTGCGCCTGCGGCTCGGGACTACGGGACAAGGGCGCCTCCGTGCCGGAACGACAGGTAAAGCCAGTATTGGTAGGCCAGGAAACAGCTCAGCAGGACACCGCCTTCGATGCGGTTGATCCGGCGTTTGCCGATGCCGAACAGGAACAGCCCCATGAGCAGGGCGAGCCCCAGCATTACAGGAAAGTCGCGGTGCAGGATCGCCTGTTCCAGGGCGCCAGGGGAAATGATCGCCGTCACTCCAGTCACTCCCAGGATATTGAAGATATTGGACCCGATAATGTTTCCTATGGCAATTTCCACCTCGTTGCGGAAGGCGCTGGCCAGCGAGGCGGCCAACTCCGGCAGGCTGGTGCCGAGCGCGGCCAGGGTCAGGCCGATGATCAAGTCGCCGATCCCGAAGGTCTTGGCGATGCGCGTGGCGCTCCAGACCAGCAGTTCGGCGGCGATCAGCAGCATGATCAGGCCCCCGGCCAGGGCGAACAACTCTCCCCACAGGGAAAGCGCCGGGCGTTGCGCGGCGCGCTCCAGTTCGTGGGCGAGTTCGTCGCCGCTACGCAGCCGCAGGGCGGCGGCGGATATGAACCAGAGCAGAAACGCCAGACATGCCAGCACCAGGCCGCCCTCCCATCGGGCGAGCTGCGTGTCCCAGACCGCGACCAGGAAAGCCAGGTAGGCCAGCAGCATAACCCAGTATTCTCGCGCCAGGGTCTTGGAAGTGACGGCAATCGGCAGGATCAGGGCGGTGGTCCCCAGCACCAGGGAGGAATTGACGATGTTCGAACCCAGCGCATTGCCGATGGCGATCCCCAGCCTTCCCTGCCAGGCCGCTACCCCGGAGACGAGCAACTCGGGGGCCGAGGTGGCGGTGCTGACGATGACCACTCCCGTCAGCAGACGGGGGAGCCGCAACCGCGTCGAAATCCCCGCCGCCCCGACAATGAAGCGGTCCGCCCCGTAGGCAAGCAGGGCGACGGCGACGAGCAGGGCCAGGCAATTTACTAGCATGCGGTCTCCTCCGCGCGGGGGCAGCGGCGCGAACGTGCGATCCGGCGAGCCGCAATCTTTGCGGCGCCGGCCGGGCGTGCCGCGGCAACGCGGTGGGCGCCTCGGGTTACTTTGGGACAAAGATACCAGATTGACGGATGCGGGGTAGCCGCCGGCCCGGCGGGATCTGCTACCGTGTCCCCGCGGGTTCCTCGACTTGCGATGCAGAATCGTTCCAACAGGCTGAACAGGCTGAAATTGTGGGGGGCAGGGGCGCTGGGGGTCGAAGCGGAGACCTGCGGCATACGCCCGGCGTCCGAAGACGCCAGCTTTCGCCTCTACTACCGGCTGACATTTCCGGGAGGGCATTGCATCGCCGTCTATTCGCCCCCCGAGCGGGAAGACAACCGGGCCTTCCTGGATGTGGCGAAGCGGCTGCGGGACGGCGGGCTCAACGTCCCCGAGGTGATCGCAACCGACCTGGAGCGGGGATTTCTGCTGCTGAGCGACCTGGGGGAGCGTACCTACCTCGATGCGCTGGCGACCGAAGACCCGGAGCCGTTGTACGAAGACGCCCTGGCGGCCCTGGCGCGGATGCAGCGCCGGGCGGATGCCTCCGGTCTCCCTGACTATGACCGCCCTTTGCTGCTCGGGGAGATGGAGCTTTTCGAGCGCTGGCTGTTGCGCGAGCACTTGCAGCTCAGGCTGCAAAAAGCCGATGCGGCCCTGTTGCGGCGCTCTTTTTCCCTGCTGGCCGACGCCGCCCTGGCCCAGCCGCGCGTCTTTGTGCACCGGGATTACCACTCCCGCAACCTGATGCGGATGGCGGACGGCAACCCCGGGATTCTGGACTTTCAGGATGCGGTGTACGGCCCTTATAGCTACGACTTGGTATCGCTGCTCAAGGATTGCTATATATGCTGGCCCCCCGCCCGGGTGCGGCGCTGGGCCTGTTCCTATCTGCGCCGGGCGCAGGGCCTGGGTCTGTACGCGCGAATCGGCGAGGAGGAATGGTTGCGGGATTTCGAATGGATGGGGATGCAACGCCACTTGAAGGCGGCGGGGATTTTCGCCCGTCTCTGGCTGCGCGACGGCAAGAGAGACTACCTGCCGCACCTGCCGCGGACCCTTGCCTACATCGTCGCGGCGCAGGGGGCGCAGGCGCCGTTGCCGGAGTTGCGCGCCTGGCTCCGGGAGCGGGCGCTCCCCAGGCTGGAACGGGCGCCGCAATGAAGGCCCCGCAATGAAGGCCCTCCAATGAAAGCCATGATCCTGGCGGCCGGCGACGGGATGCGCCTGCGTCCCCTGACCGCAACGGTGCCGAAACCGATGCTGCGGCTGGGGGGCAAGCCTCTGCTGCAATACCAGGTGGAGAGATTGACTCGGTGCGGCGTCACCGACCTGGTGATCAACCATGCCCGCCTGGGGCGCCAGATCGAGGATTATTTTCGCGACGGGCGCCGTTTCGGCGCCCGCATCCGCTATTCGCCGGAAGGCGAGTCGCCGCTGGGAACGGCCATGGGGATTCGCAAGGCCCTGCCGCTCCTGGGCCCGCGCCCGTTTCTGGTGGTCAACGCCGACATCTGGTGCGAGCCCCGTTTCGGGCGCCTGCGTCTGCCTGCCGACAGCGAGGCGCATCTCCTGTTGGTGCCGAACCCCAGCCATCGTCCGCGGGGGGATTTTCGCCTCGCCGCCGGGAAGGTGTTCCCCGGCGGCCAGCCGCGCCGCACGTATGCCGGCGTGGGGATTTATCGTCCGCGACTATTTGCCGAGGGGACCGCCCCGGAGTTGGCTTGCGTATTGCGCCGTGCCGCCCGGCAGGGATCGGTCAGCGGCAGCTTGTACCGGGGGCGCTGGACCGATATGGGAACGCCGGAGCGGTTGCGGCTCGCGCGCCGGCTCCTGTCTGCCGAAGGCCGGGACGGAGCCCTCGCGCAAGGATAAACCCGCTTGGCCGGCCGCCTGGGCGGCGCCGGGTGTCGCCGGGGCCGCCATAGCGGCGGCGCTATTCTCCGGCGCCCGGGGCGTAGCGCGTGGGGTCCGGCAGGCCCGCGTCCCGAAAGCCGTTCCTTCGGAAGCGGCAGGCGTCGCAACGGCCGCAGGCCCGTCCCGCCGGGTCCGGCCGGTAGCAGGAGACGGTCTTCGAGTAGTCTAGGCCCAGCCGGGTGCCGTGCTGGACGATCTCCGCCTTGCTCATGGCGATGAGGGGCGCGTGGACGCGCATTCCCGCGCCTTCCGCGCCCTGCCGGGTGGCCAGCCGCGCCAGCCGTTCGAATGCGCGGATAAACTCCGGCCGGCAATCGGGATAGCCGGAGTAGTCCACGGCGTTCACGCCGATAAAGAGATCCCGGCAGTCCAGCGTTTCGGCCCAGCCCATGGCGATCGCCAGGAAGATCGTATTGCGCGCCGGCACGTAGGTGACGGGGATGCCGCTCGTCGGCGCCTCGGGCACTGGCAGCCGCGGGTCGGTAAGCGCCGATCCTTCCCGGCCCAGGTCCAGCCGGACCGCGCGGTATGCCGCCGCCCCGAGATCCCGGGCCAGGCGCTGCGCCATTTCCAGCTCGATGCGGTGGCGCTGGCCGTAATCGAATCCCAGGGCGTGGCAGGAAAACCCCTGTTGCAGCGCCGTCGCCAATACGGTGGCGGAATCCATGCCCCCGGACAGCAGCACGACCGCCCGGGGCGGGTCAGCGTCCGGGCACATCTCCCCAGAGGTATTTGTGCAACTGCACTTGCAGCCGCACGGGCAGGCGGTCGGCGAGGATCCACTCGGCCAGCCGGGCCGGGTGCAGGCGCTCGTGGGCGGGGGAGAACAGGACCGTGCAGCGTTCGGCCAGGGCCAATTCTCCCGTCTTGCGTACGGCCCAGTCGTAGTCCCGCCGGTCGCAGAGCACGAATTTCACCTGGTCGCGGGCGCGCAACAGGCGGATATTGCCGAAATCGTTCCTGCGCTCTTCGCCGGAGCCGGGGGTTTTCAGGTCCAGCACTTTCATGACCCGCGCATCCACCGCCGATATGTCCATCGCTCCGCCGGTCTCCAGAGAGACCTGGTACCCGCGGTCGCACAGGGCGGCCAGCAGGGCGGGACAGGCCCTTTGCGCGAGCGGCTCCCCGCCGGTAACCGTGACGTGCTCGGCCCCGTATTGCGAAGCGGCGCTCAGGATACGGTCCAGGGACATCCATTCCCCGCCGTGGAAGGCGTATGCCGTGTCGCAGTAATTGCAGCGCAGGGGGCATCCTGTCAGGCGGATAAAAACGGTGGGCAGTCCGGCCTTCGTGCTCTCCCCCTGGATGGAGAAAAAGATCTCCGTGATCCTGAGCCGCGGCGGGTCGCAGGCGGGAGACGGGTCTTTGCGGGAAGGGGACCGGGGGACTGCCTTTGCGCTGGGTGGAGCGTCAGGGCTTCTGGGCACGGAACTCGTTCAGGCGCTTCGCCGCCAGGCGGGCAACCGTGGAATCCGGGAATTTTCGCATCACCTGCTCCAGCGTCTTGCGGGCTTGTTGCTGGTCGCCCAGTTCGTATTGGCTGTATCCGATTTTCAGGAGGGCGTCAGGGTACTTGAGGCTGGCGGGGTAGCCGGAGAGCAGCTTTTGGTATTCGACGACGGCCGTCTGGTACCGTTGCGACACATAAAACGCCTCCGCCAGCCAATATTGCGCGTTGTCCGCCAACTCGCCCTCCGGGTATTTCGTCAGGTATTCCTGGAAGGCCTCGATGGCATGGTCGTAGTGAGACTGCTTGAGGAAGTTAAAGGCCTTTTCGTATGCGGCTTGCTCTTGCAAGGGATCTTGTTCCCATGGCACTTCCGCCGGGGTTGCCGCCGGGGGCTGTTGCGGAGCCGTTATAGCGGGTATCGCCGCCGCGGCAGGCGGTTGCGGCGCAGCCGGCGGCGCATTCGGGGGCGCAGCCGGGGGCGCCGCTTGCGGCGGCAGCGTCTGGGCGGAGTCCCCGTCCCGGGGGGGCGCCGCCGCCTCGGCGCCTGCCTGGCGGGGCGCCGGCGCGGCTTCGGCCGTCGGTAATTCTCCGTTTGCGGCGCCGTTTGCGGGCACGGCTGCCCCGGCCTCAAGGGGAGAATACTGCCCGGAGTCCGCCGACAGTTCATCGTCGGCGGGCGCGGTCGGCTGTTGCAGCTTTTCCGTCAGCAGTTGTATCCGCCGGTCCAGGTCGGCGTAGAGATCCTGCTGTTTTTTCTTCATGTTGTTTACCGCGTGCTCCTGCAGTTCGAGTACGCCATGCAGGCGGCGGGTCTCGTCGCGAAGCTGGTCGAGGCGCTGCGAGATTTCCAGCAGCGCGCTGCTGCCCGCAAAGCGCTCGACCCGGCTCAGCCGCTGTTCGATCTCGGCGGCCCACTGGGAGGCCTCGGGCGTCTCCGGCTGCGTCTCCTGGGACAGGGCGCCCGGAGCCGCCGGCAACAGAACGACGGCGGCAACCAGGGAGGCGAATGCCCGTGTCATGCGTCCGGCTTCAATACGCGAGGTCAACACGCCGGTTGAGGCGCCAGGCCTCTTCGTCGTGGCCCTCGGCAAAAGGCTGTTCCTCCCCGTAACTAATGGTGCGGACCTGGCTGGTTTCCGCCCCCATCAGGCTTAACAGTTGCCGGACGGCGATCGCCCGGCGCTCTCCCAGCGCCAGGTTGTATTCCCGGGTGCCGCGTTCGTCGGCATGCCCTTCCAGCCGGACCTCGAGCCCCGGGTTCTGCAACATGTGGTTGGCATGCGCCTCGATCACCGGGTGGTACTCCTGAGGAATGAGATCGCTGTCGTAGTCGAAGTAAATGCTACGCTGCTCAAGCAGGTGCTCCTTCGTCTCCGCCAGGGCGCTCCCTTCGCCCCCCCCCTCCGGGTCGTCAATCCCGTAGGTCGTTCCTTCCTGGGTCTCTAGTTCCGCCGCCGGGGGATTGCGGTCCTCCACCGCCGGCGGTTCCTGCTGGGCGGCCCGGGAGCAGCCGACGACGAGGAGAAAAAAGAGCAGCGGATATGCCGCGGCAACGGTATGGCGCCTTGTTCGCATGAGGGTTTTCTCCATTTGGCTCGAAAAACGGTGTCGCTAGACCCCTTGGACGGGATAGTACCGCAGGTTGCCGGCAGTTGGCATCCCCGGCGCGTCTCCGGCAGGCCGGGCCGGGCGGCGCCCAGCCGTTACGCAATCGAAGCGAAACGATTCCCACCCCGCCCTGGAGGGTAGATTCCTGCCCCCGTTAATGCAGTAAAGACAAGCCAGGGGCAAGC
>JAPPQA010000187.1 GCA_028817255.1 Gammaproteobacteria bacterium
GGCGCACCGCCGAAACCGTCATGGCCGCGATGGGCACGGTGCTTTGGTTGGGGCGGGAGTCGCAGATGGAGGCGGTGACGGCGATCTCCGGCAGCGGCCCGGCCTATTTCCTGCTGCTGATGGAGTTGATGGAAGCGAACGCCGTCCAACTGGGATTGCCGCCCCGCAAGGCCCGAACGCTGGTCCTGCGCACGGCCCGCGGGGCCGCCGAGCTGGCGTTGCGGGAACGGGCCGCTCCCGGGGAATTAAGGCGCCGGGTGACCTCGCCCGGAGGCACTACGGAGGCGGCGTTGCGGGTCCTGCGAACGGGCGGCATCGAAGCGCTGCTGGCCCGCGCCCTGCGGGCGGCCTGGGAGCGGTCCTCGGAGCTGGCCGGGGTCTCCGGAGACGAGCGGTAATGGAATATTCCTATTTTGCCCAGGCGCTGGAATTCCTGGTGAGGTTTTTCTTCGGGATCCTGCTCTTGTTGATGTTTATAAGATTTCTGCTGGAATTATACGCGAAGCGTTTCTACAATCCCCTGATAGGGCCCCTGATCGGGTTGACGGAATTGCCGTTGCGCCCGTTGCGGCGTTGCTTGCCGGTCCGGCACGGGGCGTTGCTGGCCCCGTTGCTGGCGATGATCCTGCTGCAGGGTCTGGAACTCCTGCTGCTCTCGTTGCTGCACGGCGGCGGTCTCCCTCTGTCGCTCGGTCTGTTGCTGCTGGTGGTCGCTTCCCTGTTGCGCCTGGCCATCTATTTCTACCTGGTGTGTATTTTTCTGCAGGTATTGCTATCCTGGATCCGGCCGCACTCCTACGGCGAGCCGCTCCCGGTATTTCAGATGCTGGCCATATTCACGCGGCCCTTGCTGGGCCCCATCCGCAGACGCCTGCCTCCCGTATCGGGTCTGGACCTGTCGCCGCTGCTGGCCTGGGTGTTGCTTTACCTGGCGATGTTGCTGGTACATGCCCCGTTGCATGATGCCGCTGTGGCCATGATGGCGCGTTCCTGAGCGGATATGCGGTTCTGGCGGGTTCTGGAGGTTTAGGGGCGGCGCATATGCCTGGGAATTTCCCCCCGGACTCCGTCGGCCTGGTTTCGCCCCGGCGTTACCGTCACCAACGGCCCTTGCCGCTGGAATGCGGCAGCGTGCTGCCCGGCTTCGACATGGTTTACGAGACCTACGGCGAACTGAATGCCGCGCGCTCCAACGCCGTACTGATCTGCCATGCCCTCAGCGGCGACCACCATGCGGCCGGCTATCATGCCCCGGAGGACGCCAAGCCGGGCTGGTGGGAAAATATGATCGGCCCCGGCAAAGCCATTGACACTCGGTCGTTCTACGTGGTCTGTCCCAATAATCTGGGCGGTTGCGGAGGCTCCAGCGGCCCCAACGAGATCGATCCGGCAACGGGCAAGGTCTATGGCCCCGATTTTCCCTTCGTCACGGTCCGGGACTGGGTCAACAGCCAAGCCCTGCTCGCCGAGGAACTGGGCATTGCATGTTGGGCCGCCGTCATCGGCGGCAGCCTGGGGGGAATGCAGGGCCTGGAGTGGGCGATCTGCCGGCCGCAACAGGTTCGGTACGTCTTCGCGATCGCCGCGGCCCCCAAGTTATCCACCCAGAATATCGCCTTCAACGAAGTGGCCCGCCAGGCCATCCGCTCGGATCCCGACTATCGCGGCGGACACTACTACGACCAAGGGGCCCGGCCGCCCAGTCGCGGCTTGATGCTGGCCCGCATGCTGGGACATATTACCTACCTGTCAGACGACAGCCTTGCTCAGAAATTCGGGCGGGACCTGCGCGACGGAGAGATCAAGTTCGGCTACGACGCCGAATTCCAGGTGGAGAGCTACCTGCGCCACCAGGGCAAGGCATTCGTGGATCGCTTCGATGCCAACAGCTATCTGCTGATGACCAAGACTCTTGATTATTTTGATCTGGCCGCGCGCGCCGGCGGCGACCTGGCCGCTGCCTTCGCGGCGGCCCAGGCCGGTTTCTACGTGATTTCCTTCAGCAGCGATTGGCGCTTCTCCCCGAGCCGCTCTCGCGAGATCGTAGATGCCCTGATGCGGGCCGGCAAGAAGGTCAGCTATGTAGGGGTGGAATCGGAGAAGGGGCACGATTCTTTCCTGATGCCCATTTCGCTGTACCACCGGGTGATGCGCACCGCAATGCGGCGGATCGCGGAGGAGGTTTTCGGCGGCCCGCCGCCGCCGGAGCGGCCCTCGGAGCGATCCTGAGGCTTGCGAGCTCCTGGAACCCGCCTTGCCGGCCATGACCCTGCGCCCCGACCAATCGTTGATCGCCAGCTGGATCCGTCCGCGGGCGCATGTGCTGGACCTGGGTTGCGGCGACGGCACCCTGCTTTGCCACCTGCGCGCGGCGCGCGGCGCCACCGGCTATGGCCTGGAGATCGATGCCGGCAACATCCTCAAATGCCTGGAGGCGGGAGTCCACGTGATCCAGTACGACCTGGACGCCGGCCTGGCCAGTTTCAAGGACAATTCTTTCGACTACGTGATCATGTCGCAGACCTTGCAGGCCATTCGTTATCCCCGTCTCCTGCTGGCGGAAATGTTGCGGGTCGGGCGCGAGGGGATCGTGACCTTCCCGAACCTGGGATATTGGCAGTGCCGCCGCCAGTTCGCGCTGGCGGGACGGATGCCGCGCACCCAGGCTCTGCCGTTCCCCTGGTACGAGACGCCCCACATCCACCCATGTACGATTGACGATTTCGAGACCCTCTGTCGCGCTGCCCGCATCGAACTCGTGGAGCGCACTACCGTGGATCACGCGCACCGCAGCGGCATTTTTATGCGGCTGTTGCCCAATCTCATGGGGGAGGTCGCGATCTATCGCATCCGCCTCGGTCCCGACGAGAGAGACGCCGAGGCGCCGCGAACGGCGCCCCCGCAAACGCCCGCTGCGTAA
>JAPPQA010000188.1 GCA_028817255.1 Gammaproteobacteria bacterium
CCGAGGCCGAGCGCGCGGCGCGCGAAGTCATTTCGCTGCCGATTTTTCCGGGGCTGGCCGCACGCGATGTAGAGCGTGTTTGCGACGCCGTCCGCGCGGTTGCGCGCTGACGGCAGGAAGGGTGGAAATTCGCCGGGAATCGGTTCCTGCCTAGACGACGACACTTCCGGCGGCAAACCGGCGCTCGCGCAATATCCTGGCTAACCGTCGGTGGCGACCCCCTCCGCATCCCGCAACGCGCCGATCAGTTCCGAGATGCGGGACATGCCTTGCCTGGCGAGATACGCCCGCAGCGTCCGGTTGATCTCCCGGCACACCAGAGGGTCATAAGACAAGGCCGTACCTACCCCCACCGCCGACGCCCCCGCGAGCATGAATTCCACCGCATCCGTGCCGCCGGCAACCCCTCCCTGACCGATGACCGGAACGCCGTGCGGCCGACACACGCGGCACACCTGGAAAACACGATACAATGCCGCCGGCTTGATAGCCGGCCCGGATAGCCCGCCCTGCCCGCTACCGAGCACCGGCCGCCTCCGTTCGATATCAATTGCCATTCCAGTAATGGTGTTAATGACGGAAAAGGCATCCGTACCGGCCTCGATGCAGCGCCTGGCGTTGCCCGCGATATCCGTCTGGTTCGGCGACATCTTGGTAATCAGCGGTTTGCCCGTCCGGCGCCGGCAGGCCGCCACGACTCTCGCGCAGATCTCGGGGTCGTTGCCGAAAGACAGCCCGCCCGCCGCCACATTCGGACAGGAGACGTTAATCTCGATGGCGGCCACCGGGGAATCGTCGAAGAACCGGGTCACCTCGGCATACTCCGCCACCGTCGAGCCGGATACGTTGGCAATAAAATGCGTCTCGCCGTAATCGAGCAGCGGCAGATGCTTCTCCACCACTTCGCGCACTCCCGGGTTCTGCAAACCGATGGAGTTCAGCATCCCGGCCGGGGTCTCGGCAAGGCGGTGTCCGGAATTTCCCAGCCGCGGCTCGAGGGTAGTGCCCTTCAGGCAAACCGCACCCACCTCGTCATGCGAGAATCCCTGCACCCGCGCGTATTCCCGCCCGAACCCGGCGCAACCGGAAAGCAGCACCAGGGGCGTATTGAACTTGAGACCGCAAAACTGCAGCGACAGGGAAATATCCGTCCCCGCGCTCGCCGCGGCGCGCGCGCCCCCTGACTCGCCGCCATCCATCATCGGTTCAACTCAAGACCGGGCGGGCGGCTTAGCAGCAGCTCCAGCGCCTGCCGCGGCGCCACTTCGCCGTCCAGCAGCCGGACTACCTGTTCCACGATAGGCATACTGACGCCCTCGCGCCGGGCCAGGTCGTACACCGAGCGCGCCGTGTCCACGCCTTCCAGGGTGGCGCCGACCTCGGCGCGCGCCCGGGCCACTCCCATGCCGCCGGCCAGCGCCTTGCCAAAACTCCGGTTGCGCGACTGGTCGCCGGTGCAGGTCAGCACCAGGTCGCCCAGACCGGAAAGGCCCATGAAGGTCTCCCGCCGCGCGTCCAGCGCTTCTCCCAAGCGGACGATCTCGGCCAGGCCGCGGCTGACCAGGGCGGCGCGGGCACTGGCCCCCAACTCCAGACCGTCCGCCAGGCCCGCCGCAATAGCGATCACGTTCTTTACCGCACCCCCGATCTCGACTCCGCTCACGTCGTCATGCGCATACACCCGGAAACGGTGACCGTGGAACAGCTCCGCCATGTGCCGCGCCGCCGGCAGATTGCCGGCGGCCAGCGTCACCGCGACAGGCAATCCCCGCGCCACATCCCGCGCAAACGAGGGGCCGGAAAGGACCAGGCAGGAAGCCCTGTCGCCCAGACAATCCGCCACGACCTGGTGCCCCAGGCTCAGGCTTTCCCGCTCGATCCCTTTGCAGGCAAGGCACACTTGCAGACGCCCCCGAACCCGCCCGGCCAGCAATTCCAGGGTCTTGCGCAACGCCCGGCTGGGTACGACAACGACCACCGCCCGCGGCTCCTGCGCAACCGCGCCCGGCAACTCGACCACCGGTTCCAGACACTGCGGGAAAACCGCGCCAGGCAGGTATTTCCGGTTCTCCCGCTCTTGCCGCAGGCGCCGCTGGTGCGCCGGCGCCCGTCCCCATAACAGCACCCGGCGCCCGTTGCCGGCAAGGACCAGGGCCAGGGCCGTGCCCCAGGCCCCGGCACCCAACACCAACACCGGGGCATCGCTATCCATGGCGCATTGGAGGCGAAAACCGTTGCGCCGCGGACGGCAACGCTACTTGCGGACCAGCGGCAATCCCGCCTCCTTCCAGGCCAGTATCCCGCCCCGGAGGCAAACGACGTTGCGGTACTGCTGGCGCACTAGCGGCCGCGCCGCATGGGTCGCGTCCGCCGCCCCCTGGCCGCATACGACGATCCAGCGCGACTTGTCGCTCTCCATACCCGACGCCTTGCCCAACAGCGCTTCGGGAGTAGCATGGACCGCCCGCAGGATGTGCCCCTCGTCGTACTCGGCACTGCCCCGAACATCGAACAGCAATGCATTTTCGTAGTTGATCAACCGCACCACTTCGTCTGGCGGCAAGATCTTCACGCCCTGCAACGCGCCGCCCAAAAGGCTCCACAGCAACAACATGCTCACCAGCAGGAATGCGGAGACAAGGATAACGTGGTTGCCGATAAACTCGAGTAGTTGCTCCACCGAGGCCCCTCCAGGGGAATGATTCCGCGGGAACTATAAGCCGCCCCTTCCGCCCCGCGCAACCGGCCCCGCGCAACCGCAAGCCGTTACGCAATCGAGGGGAAGAAAAACGGTTTGGCCCCGCCTGGCCGGGGTTGACTGGCGGGCGGCGGGGCAGGTGCGGAGGCCGCCGAGCGGGCCAGGCTACTCGGTGGCCGTTTCGCCCGCCCCGACCCGGAAGCCGCCGCGCTCCGCCCCCGCCGGCCCGGCGCCGACATTATCCTTCGGGGCAACCGAAATGTTCAGCCCGCGTATCAGCAAATCGAGCTTGGCGTCCACCGCGGCGATCTTAGCGTCCACCGTGGCGATCTTGGCGTCCACCGTGGCGATCTTCTCGTTCACCACGGCGATCTTCCCGTTCAACTCGACGATCTTCTCGCCGTTTTGGACCACTTTGTTGGCAGTCCAACCCCCAAGCCCCACAAGGGCAGCGAGAATCGCGGTCATGACGGCGGCCACGACGATTTCCAGAATCCAGGTCTTTTCCAGTTGTTCCATTTTGCTTTCCTTGCTCATTTTGCTCTCCTTCGCAACTTACGGGGACCCAGGCAGGGGTCCAGGGGCGAATATGCGCCAGCCGCCGCCCGTCAGTCAATCCCGCAACGGCCGCTTATTCGACAGCAGGGCGCATTTCTGGCATCCTTCCGCTCTCATCCGAACGGCGGCCGTTCGGGCTATCGCAGACGGATTCACGAGGAGGGGGCGCCCCACCGGTTTTGCTTGACTGGCGTTCCAAAACGATCCGCAAAGACCGGGGCATCAAAGACCGGGGCATCGGTCCGGGCACGGCGGGCGCGGCGCGCGGCTGGGGCGTTATCCTCTGCCTGGCCGTGTCTCTGCCCTCGCAGTATGCGCTGGGCGGCGCAGCGGACGCCGGCGCAGCGGACGCTTCCGGGGCGGCAACCGGCGACCCGCTGGCCGAACAGCGCAGCCACTTTCTGGAAGCGCGCAGGGCTTGGCGCCGGGGACAGAGCCAACGTTACCGCCAACTGGCCGCCAAGCTGAGCGGCTATCCCCTCTATCCCTACTTGCGCCATACGGAGCTGTACGCCGCCGGAGGAACGCAACGGCTGCCGGAGGTCATGGAATTCCTGCGCGCTTATCCGGAATTTCCCCTCAACGCCAGGTTACGCAACCGCTGGCTGGAACGCCTCGCGGGACGCGGCCGCTGGGCGGACTTCCTGTCCCTCTACGACGCGCGGGACGCACCCTCCGCGCGCCTGCAATGCCTGGCCCTGAAGGCGCGCATCGAATTGGGCCGTACCGAGGGACTGGCGGCGGATACCGTACCTCTGTTCCAGGTCGGCCACTCGCAGCCCACGGTCTGCGATCCCGCCTTCCGGCTACTCTATGCAAGCCCGCTGATGAACGATGAGCTGCTGTGGGAACGCATCCGCCTGGCGCTGGCAAAGGGCAACGCCGGACTGGCGCGCTACCTGGGGCGCAGGTTATCGCCGCAACAGCAACCGATCCTGCAACAGTGGCTGCACATGCACGCCCAACCGGAGCGGGGAACGAGGCAGCCGCGGCTGGCCGACACGCCCCTGCACCGGGAGATCCTCAGGCATGGGATCGGACGGCTGGCCGCCCGGCAACTGTCGCAGGCGATTACCCGCTGGCAGCGCATACGCGCCGATTACTCCTACTCTGAGGAAGAGGCCCAACCGCTGATCCGACAGCTGGCGGTGCGGGCTGTGCGGCGCAAGCACCCCCAGGCCCTGACCCTGCTCGAT
This sequence comes from Gammaproteobacteria bacterium, assembly GCA_028817255.1. Taxonomy (NCBI): domain Bacteria; kingdom Pseudomonadati; phylum Pseudomonadota; class Gammaproteobacteria; order Candidatus Porifericomitales; family Candidatus Porifericomitaceae; genus Candidatus Porifericomes; species Candidatus Porifericomes azotivorans. The sequence continues at coordinate 4,453 of JAPPQA010000188.1, forward strand.
GCGGTCCGGAACCCGGACCAGGAGATGCTGGACTGGCAACTGCGCGCGGCCCTGCGCGGTCGCGCCTGGGAGCGGCTGGAGACCTGGACCCGGGAAGAGCCGCCGCCGGAAGTGAACGCCTTGCAATGGCGCTACTGGCACGGGCGCGCCCTGGAAGAACTGGGCGCCAAGGCGCAGGCCAGGCAGGCGCTTGCGCCCCTGGCGAAGAAACGGGACTACTACGGCTTCCTGGCGGCGGACCGCATGGGCATGACCTACTCCATGCAATACCTCTCCACGCCGCGCGACGAGCAGGCGACGACGGAACTGCTGGCGACGCCGGGGTTGCGGCGGGCCAGGGAATGGCGCCTGCTGGGCGAGATGCGCGCGGCCCGCCGGGAATGGCAGCACGTTATGCGCCGCCTCGACACGCACCGCCTGCAAATTGCCGCCCGGCTGGCCGCCGGCTGGGGCTGGCACGACCGCGCCATTTTCGCCCTGGGGCAGGCTGGCGCCCACGACGACCTGGAACTGCGCTTCCCGGTACTGTTCGAGGACCTGGTCAGCGAACAGGCCGAGCGGCGGCAACTGGACCGCAGTTGGATCTTCGGGGTCATGCGCGCCGAGAGCGCCTTCATGGCGGACGCCTACTCCCGGGCCGGCGCGCGGGGGCTGATGCAAATCATGCCGAATACCGGCCGGCTGACGGCCCGAAAACTGGGGATGCGCAACTTCCACACCTCCCAACTGATGCAGCCGAAGGTCAGCTTGTCCCTGGGCAGCGCCTATCTGAAAATGCTGTACGAAGACCTGGGCAACAAAATCGTGCTGGCAACGGCGGGCTACAACGCCGGCCCCGGCCGGGTGCGCTCCTGGCTGCGCAACCAGGACTGCACCGCCCCCGACGTATGGATCGAGACCATCCCCTTTCAGGAGACGCGCCGCTACGTCAAACGAGTGCTGTTCTACTCCAGCATCTACGACTGGCGGCTGCAACGGCCGGTAGTCCCGGTGGCAGCGCGCGCCGCGGGAGCGATCGGCGGCAACGGCCGTTCCGACTGCCCCGCCAACGTGGTCAGCCTGCAACCGTAGCGAGCGGAACATGGAGATGCGAAGGATCTGCATCCTCGGGGGCGCCGGTTTTGTAGGGCGCGCCTTGGCCGCCCGCCTGACGCGCGAGGGATACCTGTTGCGCGTGCCGACCCGGCACCGCGAATCCCGCCGCCACAACATGATCCTCCTGCCGACCCTGGAACTGGTGGAAGCGGACGTGCACGCCCCCGCCGCGCTGCGCCGGCTGTTCGAAGGCTGCCAGGCGGTGGTCAACCTGGTGGGTATTCTGAACGAGCGCGGCCACGACGGCGCCGGGTTCTACCGCGCGCACACCGAGCTGGCACGCCGTGCCGCCGAGACCGCGCAGGAAAGCGGCATCAAGCGCTTCGTGCAGATGAGCGCGCTGAACGCCGACCCGGGACGGGGAAGAAGTTACTATCTGCGCAGCAAGGGTCAGGCGGAAGCGATGCTGCCGACGTACCGCAAACTGCAGACGACGATCTTCCGTCCCTCGGTTATCTTCGGGCCGCAGGACCGGTTCTTCAACCGCTTTGCCCGCCTGCTGCGCGTGACGCCGCTGGCGTTCCCGCTCGCCTGCCCCCGCACCCGCTTCGCGCCCGTCTATGTCAACGACGTGGCCGAGGCCATTGCCCGCACCCTGACCCGCCCGGACAGTTACGGGCAAAACTACGGCCTGTGCGGCCCGCGCCGCTACACCCTCCTGGAATTGGTGCAATACACGGCGCGCTGCATCGGCGTCCGACGCCGCATCCTGCCGCTGTCGCCCAGGCTTTCCTACCTGCAGGCGCTGGCAATGGAATACATGCCCGGCAAACCCTTCTCCATAGACAACTACCGCTCGGCCCGGAACGACAGCGTCTGCCCCCGCGCCGACCTCGAAGCCCTGGGCATCCAACCGACGCCGCTGGAATCCGTAGTCCCCGAATACCTGGCGCGCCACTCTCGCCAGGAGCTCCTGGACCGCTTCCGCCGCCAGGCTGCAAGGGACCCGTCCCACGGCGCGCCGCGGTAGCGGCAAGCGCGCAGCCAAACTTCGGCAAGGCCGCCGATACAACTGAAAAGCTTTCCGAAGCGTCCCGCAAAACCGCCCTCCGAAGCGTCCCGATGAAGATATACAAGGTAGGCGGCGCCGTGCGCGACCGGCTGCTGGGACGGCCGGGCAAGGACAGCGACTGGGTCGTGGTCGGCGCCGACCCGGAGCGGATGCTGGCCGCCGGTTTCCGCACTGTAGGGCGCGATTTCCCCGTCTTCCTGCATCCGAAAACCGGCGAGGAATACGCCCTGGCCCGCACCGAAAGGAAGACCGGTCCCGGCTACAAGGGCTTTCGCTTTCAGGCCGCCCCGGACATATCCCTGGAACAGGACCTGCGGCGGCGCGACCTCACGATCAACGCCATGGCGGAGACCCCGGAAGGCGAACTCATAGACCCCTTCGGCGGCAGGGCGGACCTGCGCCAGGGCCTGTTGCGCCATGTCTCTCCCGCCTTTAGCGAAGACCCGCTGCGAGCGCTGCGGGTGGCGCGCTTTGCCGCCTGCCTGAACTTTCGCGTCGCGGAAGAAACCCAGCGGCTGATGCGTAAAATCGGCGACTCGGGAGAACTGGCGGCCCTGATCCCCGAGCGCGTGTGGCGGGAGTGGGAGAAGGCTCTGGCAGAGCGCTGGCCGGCCCGCTTCTTCCGGGTACTGGAGCGCTGTGGCGCGCTGCACAAGCTGTTTCCCTCCTCCCTGGCCGCCGCCGCCGCGCTACAGGCGCTAGAGGCGGCCACGGCAGCCAGTGCCGAGACTGCGGTCCGCTACGCGGCACACTTGGCGGCGGCGGGCGCCGGGGCGCCTGGCGGGGAAAACGACGGGCGCTGGGAGCAACAGACGGCAGAGCTGGCACGGCGGTACCGCGTCCCCAACGCCTACCGAGAGCTCGCTCGGATGGCGATCCGCTGCCGCTGCCTCCTGCGCGGCTCGGAATGGGAAGCCCCTGCCCTCCTGCAACTCCTGAAAGAAACGGACGCCTTCCGCCGCCCGGAGCGCTTTGCCTCTCTGCAAACGGCCCTGGCGGCGCAGGGCGGCGCAAGCGCAGGCAAGACGGGAAAGACGGCGCTGCGCCGCCTGGAGGCACTGAAAAAGGCGCGGCAGGCGGCGCAAGCGATAGACGTTGCCGCCCTCAGCGCCCAGGGGTTGGAGGGCGCCGCCCTGGGGCGCGCCCTGGACGCGCGGCGCCTGGAGGCGGTACGGGAAGCCCTGTCCGCCCGCCCCGGCGGCCAGCCAAACCCCGCACCGGGCATGTAACCGGCGGTCTCGTACACCAGTCCTGCGCCGATTGCTGCACTGCAGCTTGCATTAGCGTTTCGGTTGCGCTTAGAGTTGCACTCGACTAGAGGGTCAAGGCGAGCCCCTTAATAAGAAAACAGGAATGGAGTTCCCATGACCCCTAATCGGTTCGACTACCACGCCCCTTCCACCGTAGCCCAGGCTCTGGAGCTGCTGGCCGAGCACGACGAGGCGAAGATTCTGGCGGGCGGTCACAGCCTGTTGCCCATGATGAAGCTTCGCTTTGCCGAGCCCGCTCATCTCATTGATATCAACGGCATCGCCGCGCTGAAGGGGATTCGCGCAGAAGGCGACAAAATCCATATCGGCGCGATGACTACGGAAAACGAATTAATCGCCTCGCCGCTGCTGCAACAAAAATGCCCGCTGATACCGGAGGCGGCCCGGTTAATCGGAGACCCGCAGGTACGCAATCGCGGCACCATCGGCGGGGATATCGCCAACGGAGACCCGGCCAACGACCATCCCGCCGTTATGATGGCGCTGGATGCGAACTTTACGATACAGGGCGCCGACGGCGAGCGGGTCGTGCCCGCCACCGACTTCTTTTTGGGAATTTACTCGACCGAACTAGGCGAGCGCGAAATTCTCAAGGAAATTCAGGTTCCCGTTTTGCCCGCGGGCAGCGGCTGCGCCTACAGCAAACTCAAACGCAAGACAGGAGACTATGCCACCGCGGCGACCGCCGTCGTGCTCTCGCTCGACGGCGACACCTGCGCCAGCATCGCGATCGCGATGACCAATGTCGGGCCGACAGCCCTCAGGGCCAGAGACGCCGAGGCATTGCTGGCCGGCAAGACCGTTGACGATGCGTTGCTCGGGCAGGCCGCGGAGAAAGCGATGGCAGTATGCGATCCAACCGAGGACCTGCGGGGCGACATCGAATACAAAACTCATATGGCCGGCGAAATGACGCGGCGCGCGATCCGTGCTGCATTGGACCGGGCAAAGGAGGGCAGAGCGTGAAAAAGACGGCAATTTCCTTTCGCTTGAACGGCCAGCAGGTAGATGCGCTGGTGGAGCCTCGTGAATTACTGATCCATGTGTTGCGCGAGCAATTGGCGCAAACCGGCAGTCACATCGGTTGCGAAACGTCGCATTGCGGCGCCTGTACGGTGGACCTGAACGGCGATTCGGTGAAATCCTGTACCGTGCTCGCCGTGCAGGCGAATGGCGGCGAAGTCATGACCGTCGAGGGCTTAACCGACAACGGCGAACTGCACCCGGTGCAGGAGGGCTTTATGCAAGAGCATGGCTTGCAGTGCGGTTTCTGCACCCCGGGCATGTTGATGCGCGCCTACCGTTTTCTCAAAGAACACCCCAACCCCACGGATGAGGAGATCCGTTTCGGCATGGCCGGCAACCTGTGCCGTTGCACCGGGTACCAGAATATCGTCAAGGCCGTGAAATACGCGGCCGACAAACTACAGGCCGCGCAGTGAGGAGTATGATCGCATGAGCACATCCGCCGACAGCATCGAGCGCGAAGAGAAAATCCAGGGTATCGGCTGTTCGCGCAAGCGGAAGGAAGATCCGCGCTTTATTCAGGGCAAAGGCAACTACATAGACGACATCAAAATGCCCGGCATGCTGTTTGCCGGCATCGTGCGCAGCCCTCATGCCCACGCCCGCATCAAGTCCATTAATAAAGACGAGGCGCTGGCGCTGCCAGGCGTGCATGCGGTATTGACCGCGGAGGATCTCAAGCCGCTCAAACTGCACTGGATGCCGACGCTCGCCGGCGACGTGCAGGCGGTGCTGGCCGACGAAAAAGTGCATTTCCAGATGCAGGAAGTGGCGGTGGTGATCGCCGACGACCGCTATATCGCCGCCGATGCGACGGACCGGGTCAAGGTCGAGTACGAGCCGTTGCCGGCGCTGGTCGATCCGCACAAAGCGATGGCCCCGGATGCGCCGGTATTGCGCGAAGACCTGGCGGGCAAAATGGACGGGGCCCATGGCAAGCGCCTGCACGACAACCATATCTTCACCTGGGAGGTCGGCGACAAAGCGGCCGCCGACCAGGCTTTCGAGCAGGCGGCAGTCACCGTCAAGCAGCAAATGTTTTATCCCCGCGTGCATCCCTGCCCGATGGAAACCTGCGGCTGCGTGGCTTCCTTCGACAAGGTCAACGGCACGCTGACGGCATATATCACCTCGCAGGCGGCGCACATCGTGCGCACCGTGGTGTCCATGTTGTCGGGCATTGCCGAAAGCAAAGTGCGGATTATTTCGCCCGACATCGGAGGCGGCTTCGGCAACAAGGTGCCCGTCTATCCGGGCTACGTCACCGCCATCGTGGCGTCTATCGTCCTGGGCCGCCCGGTCAAATGGATCGAGAGCCGCATAGAAAACCTGACCACAACCGGATTCGCCCGCGATTACCACATGACCGGCGAATTGGCCGCCGACAAAGACGGCCGGATCAAGGCCCTGCGGGTCGGCGTCCTCGCCGATCACGGCGCATTCGACTCCTGTGCCGACCCGTCAAAATTCCCCGCCGGTCTGTTTCACATCTGCACCGGTTCCTACGACATTCCCAATGCCTACGCAAGAGTGGACGGGGTATATACCAACAAGGCGCCGGGGGGCGTGGCTTATCGCTGTTCCTTCCGCGTCACCGAAGCGGTGTACGCGATAGAGCGCATGATGGACGTGCTCGCGCAAAAGCTGAATATGGACAAGGCCGAAATCCGGCTGCGCAACTTCGTCAAACCGGAACAGTTCCCCTATACGACGGCGCTGGGGGCCAACCTCGACAGCGGCGACTACCACAGCGCGCTGAACAAGGTGCTTGCTGCCGTGGATTACAAAGCCTTGCGCAAAGAGCAGGAGGCAAAAAGGGCGCAGGGGGAACTCATGGGTATCGGCATCGTGACCTTTACCGAGATCGTCGGCGCCGGCCCGAATAAATCCTGCGACATCCTCGGCGTCGGAATGTTCGACAGCGCCGAGATCCGCGTACACCCCACGGGCAGCGTGATCGCGCGCATGGGCACGATCAACCAGGGGCAGGGCCATCAAACGACCTATGCGCAGATCATTGCCAGCGAACTCGGGATCTCTTCCGACGACATCCAGATCGAAGAAGGAGACACCGATACGGCCCCCTACGGCCTGGGCACCTACGGTTCCAGAACCACGCCGGTGGGCGCTGCCGCAACCGCCGTGGCCGCTCGCAAGATTAAAGCCAAGGCCGCTAAAATCGCGGCCCACCTGCTTGAGGTCAGCGAGGACGACCTGGAGTGGGACGTGGACCGCTTCAAGGTCAAGGGTGTGCCCGGCCAGGAAAAGAGCATGAAGGAAATCGCCTGGGCCGCGTATAACAACCTTCCGGAAGGCATGAAACCGGGGCTGGAATCGGTGGATTATTACGACCCGCCGGAATTTACATATCCGTTCGGCGCCTACCTGTGCGTAGTGGATATAGACCGGTTTTCCGGCGAGGCGAAGGTGCGCAGATTCTATGCGCTGGACGACTGCGGCACGCGCATCAACCCGATGATTATCGAGGGACAAGTTCATGGCGGTTTAACCGAGGGCTTTGCGGTCGCCATGGGACAGGAACTTTCATTCGACGAGGAAGGGAACATTCAGGGCAACAGCCTGATGGACTACTTCCTGCCGACGACGGTGGAAACGCCGTACTGGGAGACGGACTACACCGTGACGCCGTCTCCGCACCACCCCCTGGGCGCCAAGGGGGTCGCCGAGTCTCCGCACGTAGGAAGTATCCCGACGTTTACCGCGGCGGTAGTGGATGCCTTTGCCCATCTTGGGGTCACGCATATGGACATGCCGCATTCCGCGTTTCGCGTGTGGAAACAATGTCACGAGTTGGGCCTGGACAAGCACAAATAACCCGGCAAACAAACCGGCAAACAAACCGAATCGCGCATCAGCCTATAAGGAGAAAAGACTATGAAAACCCCCAAACCCCGTTTCCAACCCGCGGCCCTGGCCGTTGCCGTGTTCGGCGCTTGCTTCGCTCCGCAGGCAGCGGCCTATGAAGCCGGCGATTGGATCGTGCGCGGCGGCTTTGCCGTGGTAACTCCGGACGTGAGCAATTCCACGTTGCGGTTCGATAACCCCGCGCTTAGAGCCGCACTGGGTTCGGAGAAAGTGGACATAAACGACAACGCGCAGCCGAGCTTGACCGTCACCTACATGTACAACCGCTACCTCGGGGTCGAATTGCTGGCCGCAACGCCCTTTAAACACAGCATTAGAGGCAAGGGCGCTTTAAGCGCCGCTTTAGGAAGCATTCCTCTCCCCAACAACATCGCGACAGTTACGCACCTGCCGCCCACGCTCAGCGTCGTGTACTACCCGCTCCAGGGCTTCAGTTTCCAGCCGTATGTAGGCGCGGGCGTGAACTACACCTTCTTCTTCAGCGAGGACTCCAATATAGGCGGCAAAGTGGATGTGGACAGCTCTGTAGGCGTGGCCCTGCAGGGAGGCTTCGACTACCGGCTCAGCGACAGATGGCATGTCAACGCCTCCGTTCGCTGGATTGATATCGAGACCGATGCGACATTTACCGGAACTGCCCTGGGACTCAAGACCACCGTTGACATTGACCCCATCGTCTATAGCGTGATGCTGGGCTACACCTTCTAAGCGTGGCAAATATCCGCCATTCCCGC
>JAPPQA010000189.1:0-3935 GCA_028817255.1 Gammaproteobacteria bacterium
ATATTTCATCGCATTCGCCAGTGCCGCGTCTCTTGCCCACGAGAACCAGCGTACTCCAATGGCGCCGTCTCATTGCTGCCCAAGCCTGTACCGCGCGCCCCGGCTTGCGGCTTGCATTTATTGTAATGCCGCGGCGGTGATGAACTCGGAGAATCGCTCGCACCACACGATCACGGCGCCATACCGGCTCACATCAACGGACGATGGCACGGGCAGGCGGAAATTGGTAAACGCCTTCACCTCGCCTACCTGCGCGGCCTGCGATTTGACGGGCAAAAACGCGGCCTCGTCCTCCACCAATGTTTGGATCAAATAAAGCCGGTAATCCGGCCCTGGAGAAACCTGTCCGTCCAGCGTTAAGTAATAGCCATCGGCTTCCCGCGACAGGGTGATGGTCCCCTCGCCCCAATGCAGGCTGTCGCTGCCGCGCAAATCGCGGCGAAACGTGCCGGTTTTCTGCGCAAAATCCCTTGCCTGCACAAGCATTTCCGGCGCCGCGCCCTGTTGCTCCACCAGTATGGGCAGATAATAAACGCCCAGCCCAAAACCGGGCAGAAGCCCGAATAAGGCGCCAACAATCGCCCCATAGATAAATTGGCGATAGCGTTTGAGTCGTTTCATATGCCAGCCCTCATGCGTCACCTCCCGACAGCGCCGAATCTAAACAGCGGTAATATCATAAAGGGTATATTACCCAAGCATATGGTTCGGGCCTCAAGTATGAAGATCTTAGCACAAAAGATTTATTTCCTGAGTCCTGGCGTAGAACATGTATCCAAAAAATTCGATAGTTTTTGCATCGCCTGTTGAGCGGGAGGAACAGCCTTGTCCGAGATCGGGCTAGCCCATTCGAGACTATTGACACGCGCCCGGGACACCTTCAGAATACTCTCATTCTCGCACGGAATTGCGGGACAAAATGTGACAAGGATGCATAAAGCGCTAAAAAGAGGCAGGAGGCCTGAAATGACCGCAACAGAGACCACCACCGCGTTCGACACGCTCACGGCCGCCAACAACCTGCAACAAGCGGGGTTTAGCCGCCAACAGGCGGAAACCCTGACCAGGACCATCGCCAGTGTCCAGGGAACCCTGGCAGCCAAGGAAGACATCAGGCGCCTGGAGTCACGGATAGACTCTCTGCATAACGAGATGAAGAACGGGATGAAGCTCGTCTATTACGTCATGCTCCCCATGCAACTGGCGACGCTAGCCTCGGTAATCGTGCTGGCAACAGGAATTTTCAAAGGAGCGGGATCGGTCTAAGGCACGGGCGGCACGTAGCAGCTATCCCCGTCTCTCCCCCGCTTTTATTCGCCGTCCCGCGCCCGGTTGCCGGCGCAGGCCGTGCCGAAGGCGCTCTGCCTTGAATTGACGCGCCGACCGAGCCGTGTTGCAAGCGGCCGCCGTTTGTCCCAGAATGCCGGGGCATTATGGAACCGTCGCAGGCATGGCGCGCCCCCCGCGACAGCATGATGCCGCTACGCAGGCAGAGGCGCCGGCCCGTGCCGGGCAAACCGTCCGCACCGCCGCCGAATCCCGGCGGCCCGGCGGGCGCAGCCGCCTGAGATGCGCGCAAAACCTATCGCCGTCATCCTGAGCGGCGGCAGCGGCAACCGACTGTGGCCGCTGTCGAGGACGCACTTTCCCAAGCAATTCATCCCGCTGCTGAACGGGCGCAGCCTGTTCGCCCTTACCCTGGAGCGGGTTCGGCAACTGGGTTGCGAGCGGGTGGCGGCGGTCTGCAACGAGGCGCACCGCTTTCTGGTCATTGAAGAATTGCGGGCCGCCGGCATCGAAGACCCCCTGGTGCTGCTCGAACCCGTGGCGAGAAATACCGCGCCGGCGGCGGCGCTGGCGGCGCTGGCGGCGGAGGCGCCCGGGGAGACGCCCCTGCTGGTGCTGCCGTCGGATCATTACATCGCCGACACGCAAACCAATATGAGCGCCTTCGCGGCCTGCATCGAGCAGGCGGCAACGGCCCTGGAGCAAGGGCTGCTGGCCACCTTCGGCATCCGTCCCACCCGCGCGGAGACGGGGTACGGCTACATCGTCGCCGGCGACGAGATCGGCAAGGGGGTGCGCCGGGTGGAGGAATTCGCGGAGAAGCCGGAGTTGGAACGGGCGCGGGCCTATGCGGCCAGGGAGGACTGCTACTGGAACAGCGGCATGTTCCTGTTCGGCGCGACGACGTACCTGTCGGAGCTGTCGCGCCACGCGCCGAAGGTGTCCGCGGCCTGCTGGCGGGCCTGGAGCGGGCACGGCAGCGAACGCATCATGGGGGCGCGGGTGACGCGGGTGGAGCAAGAGCGCTTCGCCTCCTGCCCGAATATCTCCATAGACCATGCGGTGATGGAGCGCACCGCCAAGGCGGCGGTGTTGCCTTGCGCGCTGGACTGGTCGGACCTCGGTTCGTGGGAGTCGCTGGCAACGGTGTTCGAACAAGACGCGCAGGGCAACGCCGCCGCCGGCGACGCCGTGCTGGAAGACTCCAGAGACAACGTCGTGTATGCCTCGCGGCGCCTGGTGGCGACCGTGGGTCTCAGCAATCACATTGTCGTCGAGACGCCCGATGCGGTGCTGGTGGCCGACCGCTCCAAGGCGCAGTCGGTAAAGGAGCTGGCGGCGCGCCTGCGCGACGCCGCCCGCCCGGAGAGCGAGTCGCACACAAAGGTGCGCCGCCCCTGGGGCTGTTACGAGAGCGTGGACTCCGGCGCGGGCTTCCAGGTCAAGCGGATCGTCGTCAATCCCGGGCAGCGCCTTTCGTTGCAATCGCACCGCCGCCGCGCGGAACACTGGGTCGTGGTCCAGGGGCGGGCCCTGGTCACCCTGGACGACAAAACCGTGGAGTTGCGGGCCAACCAGTCGGTGCACATTCCGGTCGGCACGAAGCACCGCCTGGAGAACGAGGGTACGGAACCGCTGTGCCTGATCGAAGTGCAGTGCGGCGATTACCTGGGAGAAGACGACATCCAGCGCTACGAGGACGCCTACGGCAGGGCCCCTGGAGGACAAGGCGGCGGCGCAACCGGTTGACGATGTGACGGCGCCGCCAGGCAAGATCGTCATCCCCGTCGCCGGTCTGGGCACCCGGATGTTGCCGGCGACCAAAAGCGTATCCAAGGAGCTGCTAGCCGTCGGCAACCGGCCCGTGTTCCACTACATCGCCGCCGAGGCAGCCGCTGCGGGCGCGACGGAATTGATCCTGGTGGCCGCAACGCGGTCGCCGGCCGCGCTGTACTACCTGCGCCGCGACCAGGCGCTGGAAAACTACCTGGCCGAGCGCGGCAACGAGGGCGCGCTGGCGGCCGTGCGCGGGATCCCCTGCCGCCAAACGAAGATCTCCGTGGTCGTGCAGAAGCGCCCCCTGGGTCTGGGCGACGCCGTCCTGCGCGCGCGGGAGGCCGTGGGCGACTCCCCCTTCGGCGTCATGCTGCCCGACGTGCTGCTGCACCCCCCGGAGCAGGGGATGCCGCGGCTGGCCGCGCACTTCGCGCGCAGCGGCGGGAGCGCGGTGCTGGCGCACGAGGTGGCCGCCGGGGAGGTGCGTCACTACGGGATCGTGGACTGCGGCGGCGCCGTCCCGGAGGCCGGCGGCTCGTGCCGCCTGCAGGGAGTGGTGGAAAAACCCGCCCCGGAGCGGGCGCCGTCCCGGCTGGCCGTTACCGGCCGCTACGTCTTCACGCCGGCGATCTTCGACACGTTGCGGGCGACGGCGCCAGGCGCGGGAGGGGAAGTGCAGTTGAGCGACGCAATCCATGCCCTGGCCGGCAAAGAGCCGGTCCATGTCCTGGCGCACCGCGCCGCCTGCTACGACTGCGGCGGCAAGCCGGGGCTGTTTCGCGCCCACATGGAGTTCGCGTTGCGCGACCCGGAGTTCGGGGCGGCGGCGCGGGATTGCATTCTGGACCTCGCCCGCGGCCTGGAACGCGGCC
>JAPPQA010000189.1:3954-5504 GCA_028817255.1 Gammaproteobacteria bacterium
CGGCCCGCGGGACGGCCCGAAGCGGCGCCCGGAGGAAAAATGAAGCCGCCGGAACGAACGGCCGCCTGGAAAGAGTTGCAGCGCCGCGCCCGGGAGATGCGCGGGCGGATGCACGGGCGAATGGGCGCCGCGCCGCGAAGCGGCGGCGGCCGCAGCGGGCGCCTGCGTCTCGCGCTGCCGGGCATCCTGGCATTCGACTACTCCCGCCAGCGCCTGGACGGCGGGGCGCTGGCGGCACTGTGCGCGCTGGCCCGCGCGCGGGAATTGCCGCGCCGGATCGCGGCGCTGTTTCGCGGCGAGGCGGTAAACTTCACGGAGCGCCTCCCGGCGCTGCACCCCGCCCTGCGGGCGGCGCGGCCGCAACGGAAAATCGCCGCCGAACGCCGCCGCTTCCTGGCCTTCGCGCAAAAAGTCCGGTGCGGCGGCATCCGCGGCGCCGGCGGGCGGCGCTTCGCCGCCGCCGTCAATATCGGGATCGGCGGCTCCGAACTGGGGGCCAAGATGGCCCTGTGCGCGCTGGAAGGCGCGCCTGGCACGGCAGGCAACATGGGCGGCAACGCGGCCACGGGAAGCGAGCAGGCGCTCGCCGCGCACTTCGCGTCCGGCCTGGACGGCGGACGACTGGCGGCGCTGCTGCCGCATCTGGTTCTGGAACAGACGCTGTTCGTCGTCGCCTCCAAATCCTTCGCCACCCGCGACACGATGCTCAATGCGGAACTCGCGCGGCGCGAACTGGGGCGCCGGCTGAGCGAGGCGGCTTTGCGCAAACACTTCGCGGCAGTTTCCGCCAACCTCTCCGCGATGCGCGCCTTCGGCATCGCGCCATCGCGCCGCTTCCGCATCTTCCCCGGCGTGGGCGGGCGCTTTTCCCTGTGGTCGGCGATGGGGCTGATCGTCGCCCTGCGCCACGGCACGGTCGCCTTCGAACAGCTGCTGGCCGGGGCGCGCGAGATGGATCGCCACTTTCGCACGGCACCCATCGCGCGCAACCTGCCCGTCGTCGCCGCGTTGCTGGATCTGTGGAACGTCAATCTCGCCGGGGCGCAGAGCCGGGTCGTGCTCAGCTACGACTACCGCCTGCGGCAACTGGCGCCCTACCTCGCCCAACTGGAGATGGAAAGCCTGGGCAAGACCGCGACTCGGGACGGGACGCCGGCGGCGCTGGCCGCCTGCGTCCCGGTCTGGGGCGGCTCCGCCTTCGACGCGCGCCACAGCTTCTTCCAGATGCTGCACCAGGGCCGCGCGCCCTTCGCCGCCGAACTCGTGGTGGTGGCCGCCCCCGCGCCCGGAGAAACGCAGGCGCGGCGGCGGGAAGTGCTGCGGATGGCGCGGCGGCATTCCGAGCGATTCGCGGGCGGCAGAGACGACGCGGACCCGCACCGCCGCTTCCCCGGCGCCCGCCCGCACTCCGTGATTCGCCTGGCGGAGTTGTCGCCGCGCAGCCTGGGCGGGCTGCTCGCCTTTTACGAGCACAAGGTGTTCGCCCTGGGGGCGCTTTACGGCATCAATCCCTTCGATCAACGCGCGGTGGATTCAGGCAAGGAATAGGG
>JAPPQA010000190.1 GCA_028817255.1 Gammaproteobacteria bacterium
TGGCGGCTTGGCTGCTGCGACTCCCCCTCAAGGGGGGAGTGATGGGAAAAATGAGGCGCAGGCTTGCCCCTGGCTTGAACAGGGGCAGGAATCTACCCTCCATGGCGGGGTGGGAATCTTTTCCCCTTGATTGCGTAACGGTTAGAAGGAAACCCTGTGGAAAAATCTTCGGCGCACGAATCCCCGGCCAGCGAAGCCGAATTTCGCATTTGCTCCGACTACGGCCCCGCCGGCGACCAGCCGGCGGCGATCCGCGGCCTGGTTGCCGGTCTGCGCGACGGCCTGGCCCACCAGACCCTGCTGGGCGTAACCGGCTCCGGCAAGACCTTCACCGTTGCCGGGGTGGTGCAGGAAGTGCAGCGGCCCACCCTGCTCCTGGCGCCGAACAAGACGCTGGCGGCGCAACTCTACAGCGAACTGCGCACGCTGTTCCCCGGCAACGCGGTGGAGTACTTCGTCTCCTACTACGACTACTACCAACCGGAGGCATACGTGCCGACCACGGACACGTACATCGAGAAGGACGCCTCCATCAACGAGCACATCGAGCAGATGCGCCTGTCCGCCACCAAGGCGCTGCTGGAGCGCCCGGACGTGATCATCGTCGCCACCGTCTCCGCCATCTACGGCCTGGGCGACCCGCGGGCCTACCTGAAAATGGTGCTGCACCTGGACCGCGGCGACCGCATCCGGCAGCGCGAAATTCTGCGCCGCCTGGCCGCCATGCAGTACTCGCGCAACGAGGTCGAACTGCGCCGCGCCACCTACCGCGTGCGCGGCGACGTGATTGACGTCTTTCCCGCCGAATCGGAGCGCGAGGCGGTGCGCATCGAGCTGTTCGACGACGAGATCGAATCGCTGACGATCTTCGACCCGCTTACCGCCGAGATCCTGCGCCGCCTGCCGCGCCTGACCATTCACCCCAAGACGCACTACGCCACGCAGCGCGAAGTGATCCTGCGCGCCGTCGAGGAAATCCGGGAGGAACTGCGGGAGCGCCTCGCCGAACTGCGCGGGCAGAACAAACTGCTGGAGCTGCAGCGCCTGGAGCACCGGACGCGCTTCGACCTGGAAATGATGATGGAACTCGGCTACTGCTCCGGGATCGAGAACTACTCCCGCTACCTGTCCGGCAGGAAGGCCGGCGAGCCGCCCCCCACCCTGTTCGACTACCTGCCGGCGAACGCCTTGTTGGTCATAGACGAGAGCCATGTCACCGTGCCGCAGCTCGGCGGCATGTACCGCGGCGACCGCTCGCGCAAGGAGACGCTGGTGAACTACGGCTTCCGGCTGCCCTCCGCGCTGGACAACCGGCCGTTGCGCTTCTCCGAATTCGAGGGCCGCGGCGTGCAGACCATCTACGTGTCCGCCACCCCCGGCCCCTACGAACTGGAACGCTCCGGGCGGGTGACGGAGCAACTGGTGCGCCCCACCGGCCTGGTGGACCCGGAGGTGGAGGTGCGTTCCGCCACCGGCCAGGTGGACGACCTGCTCTCCGAGATCAACCAGCGCGTGCGGGCGGGGGAGCGGGTGCTGGTGACCACCCTGACCAAGCGCATGGCGGAAGACCTGACCGACTACCTGCAGGAGCACGACATCAAGGTGCGCTACCTGCACTCGGACATAGACACCGTGGAGCGGGTGGAGATCATCCGCGGCCTGCGCCTGGGCGAGACGGACGTGTTGGTGGGCATCAACCTGCTGCGCGAGGGCCTGGACCTGCCGGAGGTGTCGCTGGTGGCGATCCTGGACGCCGACAAGGAGGGCTTTCTGCGCTCCGCCACCACCTTGATCCAGACCATCGGCCGCGCCGCCCGCAACCTCAACGGCAAGGCCATCCTCTACGCCGACGAGCGCACCGGCTCCATGCGGCGGGCCCTGGAAGAGACCGGGCGCCGCCGGCGGCGGCAGCAACGCTTCAACCAACAGCGCGGCATCACCCCCGCCGGCATTCGCAAGGCCGTGGTGGACATCATGGAAGGCGCCCGCGAGGCGCCGCCGCCCCGCTACGGCCGCCGCGGCGCTGCCCGCGCCGCCCCGCGTGCCGCCGCCTCCGGGGACGCCGCCGTCGCCGGCGACCTGGGCCGCCGGATCAAGGACCTGGAGCGGAGCATGTACCGTCACGCCCGCGATCTGCAATTCGAGGAGGCCGCCCGCCTGCGCGACGAGATCCGCCAACTGCGCGACACCGGATTGCAATTGCCGGCGAAGCCCTCCGATAATCCGGGTGCCCCTGCCAGTCGCCGGAAGACCCGTGCGGCCAGGGCCGGGGCAGGGGCCGGCGCAGACAAAGCTTGAGACAAGATGTCAGCAGGAAGGCCCGATACGCGCATACATAAGGTCCCGACGTAAATGATTGACCGGGTATCCGAAAAGACGCGCAGCTACATTATGTCGCGCGTGGGCAGCAAGGATACCGGCCCGGAGATGACGGTGCGGCGGATGCTGCACCGCCTGGGATACCGGTATCGGCTGCATCGCGGCGACCTGCCGGGTTCGCCGGACCTGGTGTTTCGCCAGCGGCGGAAGGTGGTTTTCGTGCACGGCTGTTTCTGGCACGGCCACGATTGCCGGGGCGGCCGTTTGCCGGAGAGCAAGGCGGATTATTGGCAGCCGAAGATCGCGGCGAACCGCAAGCGGGACGCCGCCTGTATCGCCAGGCTCGAAGAACTGGGGTGGGATTCGTTTGTCGTATGGCAATGTCGGTTGCGGGAGCCGAAACGCCTGCGCTCGCGGCTTGTCGCCTACCTGGGGCCGGCGAAATAGCGTGAGCGGCGCGAATGGAGGCAAGGGGCGGGTAACGAGGCGGCGCCCGGTTGCGGTAGATCTGTTCGCCGGCGCCGGCGGCCTTAGCCTGGGATTCGAGCAGGCGGGCTTCGATGTCGCGGCGGCGGTGGAGATCGATCCGATCCACGCAGCGACGCATCGCTATAACTTTCCGGATTGTGCGACGATCCCCAAGCCTATCGCAGAGGTTTCCGGGCGGGAGTTGCGAAGCGTATCGGGGATCGGCGACAGGGAGGTGGACATCGTCGTCGGCGGTCCTCCCTGCCAGGGCTTCTCCTTCCGCGGCGCCTTCACCAGCCCGCGGCCGATCCACTATGCGCGAGACCGGTGCGTCACGATCCGCGAGATGGCGAGGCTGCACGGTTTTCCCGACTGGTTCCGTTTCCATAAGACGAAGTGGCACGGCGCGAGGCAGGTCGGCAATGCCGTGCCGCCGCCGTTGGCCAGGGCGCTGGCCTGCGAATTCCTGGCGGCGATGGGCGTAAGCCCCACCCGCCCCCGGCGGGCGCTGCCCCTGGGAGATGCGGCCCTACTCGGCATGGACATGAGTGCGGCCGCGGATTATTGGGGGGTCGCGGTGCCGATCGCCAGGCGGGACCGCAAGAGCGGC
Source organism: Gammaproteobacteria bacterium (assembly GCA_028817255.1). Classification (NCBI taxonomy): domain Bacteria; kingdom Pseudomonadati; phylum Pseudomonadota; class Gammaproteobacteria; order Candidatus Porifericomitales; family Candidatus Porifericomitaceae; genus Candidatus Porifericomes; species Candidatus Porifericomes azotivorans. Next base: position 3,398 of record JAPPQA010000190.1, read on the forward strand.
GCCAGGAAGCGCAAGCAGGAAGAGATCGAGGAGGCGCTGGGTGGCGGTAGTATTTTCTTCCCTGGATGACAGTTAGGCAATACGAAGAATAGGCAGGCAGAATGGGCGAGAAAAGAAAGGGATGCTCTGATTAAAGCGGCAGCGCATAATTCCGCCATTTCCATGCCCCCACCTCGCCATTCCCGCGCAGGCGGGAATCCAGCGTATAAAGCGCGCGCTTCGCGCTCCTTCAGGGCGGAGCGAGGGAAAGGCGGACGGCCAAAGATTCGCGCTTGTCGCCTGCCGGCGCCATCGCGCGAATGTGCGCGTTCCGCGCTCTATTTACGCT
>JAPPQA010000191.1 GCA_028817255.1 Gammaproteobacteria bacterium
CGCCCTCGTCTTGCCGACTCCCCCTCAAGGGGGGAGTGATGCGCGGGAATAGCGGGGTGGGAATCTTTTCGCATTGTCCAGGCGCGCATTGGCGAAGGGATGCGGGAAATCTGGCATGAAGCCGTTTTTCCGATGCGTATTCCGTATTTTTTCCCGGGAATTCCGCGCCCTTCCCGCCGCCGATCCGGCGGCGCCCTTTCTTCGTTTTGCGATCTATGTCTGGGGCGCGATGTTCGTGATCGTCTATGCCATCCCTTTCGTGCTGGTCGAAATGGAGCTGGTTCCCAGGGGTTCAGGCCACTATCCGGCCTACCTTCCCGGGATTTTTCGCGCCGTGGGCGTGTGCGCGGGACTGGCTGCGCTGTTGCCGGTTTTTGGGGCCTTGCGCCATTGGCGTACAGAGAGTCCGTGCGCCCGCGCGCTGCGGGCCGTCGCGTTGCACCAGGCGGCCTGTCTGGTCTGTCTTGCGCCGATGGCCTTATTTATCCTGATAGCGGAGTTAGCAGGGTTGGAACTGTCGGGCTTGGCAGCCGAGCTCCCTGTCCTGGTGTTGTTTGCGCCGCAAATATTGCACTGGTATTCGTTCGGGATTTATTTTTTGCCCGGCTTGATTCTGATCGTCGCCGGTCACGTCGCCGGCTGCGGATCGTTGCCCGGCTGGCGCCTGCCGGCACTGGCCCTGTTCCTGGCCGTGGCGTCTTCGGCGCCGGTGATCGCCTGGTTTTTCTACTTCTAGCGGTCCCCGTTGCGATGACCGCCCGTTCGGGCTTTTCGGCCTTGCCGCCGGATGCGCCGCCAGATGCGCCCGGCGCGGGGCAAGGCGGGCGGGAACCGTTATAATCGCGGGATATGCGTTCCCCGGATTCCGTCCCGTCTCAGGGAAAGAACGGCCCCTGGAAAGTGAAGAGCCATGGGCATGTTCCGCAAATGGGCGTTGCCATGCCCGCGGGCGGCGATGGCTTGCGAACATGGCGGCCCGTGAAATAATGTCCGGCGCCGAAGCGCGTATCCGCCAGTTGCCGCCGCAACTGGCCAACCAGATCGCCGCCGGCGAAGTGATCGAGCGGCCCGCTTCGGTGGTCAAGGAACTTCTGGAGAACAGCCTCGATGCGGCGGCGCGGCGCCTGGAACTGCATATCGAGGCCGGCGGTTCGCGCCTGATCCGCATCTGCGACGATGGTCAGGGCATCCATGCCGAAGACCTGCCGCTCGCCCTCGAACGGCATGCGACCAGCAAGCTCCGCGACCCGGCCGATTTGGCGCGCATTGCCACCTTGGGTTTTCGCGGCGAGGCCCTGCCCAGCATCGCCGCCGTGGCGCGCCTGCGCCTGTGTTCCCGCCGCGCGGGCGGGGAACACGGCGCCGAGATCCGGGCGGCGGCGGGAGAGGTCGAGACGGTGCGCCCGGCCGCGCATCCCCGGGGGACCACGGTGGAAGTCCGCGATCTGTTCTTTAACGTCCCGGCCCGCCGCCGGTTCTTGCGTACCGATCGCACCGAATTTCTGCATGTGCAGGAAGTCGTCCGGCAGCTCGGCCTGAGCTGCAACGAGACCGAGATCCGGATGCGGCACAACGGCGAGGAAGTGCTGCGCATGGTCCCCGGCACCTTGGAACGGCGGGTCGAATCCCTGCTGGGCCGGCCCTTTCTGCGCCAGGCCCGGCGGCTGGGACTACAGGCCGGCGCCATGCGCCTGCACGGCTGGTTCGGCAACCCGGGTCAGGCGCGCAGCCAGGCGGACCGGCAGTATTTCTTCCTGAATGGCCGCGGCATTCGGGATCGCCGGATTGGCCATGCGTTGCGCGCCGCCTGCCAGGACCTGTTGCCCCGGGGCCGGTTCCCGGCATATGTGCTGTTTCTCGAGTTGGACCCGGAGTCCGCCGACATCAACGTGCACCCCAGCAAGCGGGAAGTGCGCCTGCGCGATGCCCGCAACGTATATGACTTCGTTAGCGTCGGCCTGCGCCGGGCGCTGACCGGCCGCGACGCCGCCTTGTTCCCCGCGCGCCCGCCGCCCGTCACGCCTCCGCCTACGCAACCCGAAGTGCGCGATGCCTTGCAGGCGGCCTGGCAACCGCATGCGCCGCCGCCCCTTGCATCGCCGCTCTCTGCATCGGCGCCCCCTGCATCGCCGTCCCTTGCATCGCCGCCGTCCCTGCCGTTGTCGCGGTTGGTGGCGGGCCGCTTCCTCGCCGTGGTCGGGGAGCGGGACCTGTTGCTGGTGGATCTGCCGCCCGCCCGCCGCGCGTTGCTGGCCTTGCTCGTGGAACGACACGGAGACCGGGCGTTGCCCCGCCAGCCGCTGCTATTGCCCTCTCGCCGTGCCGTTGCCGCCGCCGCGGCCGGCGCGTTGCAAAAGCGTCGGGGGGAATTGCTGGAACTCGGGTTGGAACTGGATTTTGAGGCCGACGGCACAGTCCTGTTGCGCAGTCTCCCGGTGCTGTTGGCCGGCGCGGACGCGGACCGGTTGTTGGCGGCACTGGCCGAATCCTTGCCCGAGCCGCCAGTGGCGCAGGAGGATTGCCGTACCGTTCTGCGGCAGTGGCTGATTGAGTGGGGCGCCGGGGCTTTGCCCGATTCCGCCGACCTGACCCGGCAACTCCTGGCCCTGTTGCCGGACCCGAAGCTGGCCGGATCCTGGCGGCGGCTGGATGTAGGGCAGCTGGCTTCCCTGTTGGCCAATGCCGACTGAGTCTCCTCTGCCGGTCGTATTTCTGATGGGGCCGACCGCCGCCGGCAAGACCCGTCTCGCGCTGGCCCTGTGTAAGCGCATGCCCTGCGAGATCATCAGTGTGGATTCCGCCATGGTGTATCGCGGCCTGGATATCGGC
>JAPPQA010000192.1 GCA_028817255.1 Gammaproteobacteria bacterium
CCGGACGCCAGACGAAACCTCACTCTAGCAAAACCCGCAACGCAACGCCAGACCCCCGCTGCCCGGCGCGCAACCCGCCGCAACGGACCGTTCCATCCGAAACGGGCATAGCGAAAGACCGCGGGAGTCCCCTGGATTGCATTTGCCATTCGAATCCGCGCAATATGGCGCCCTATGCTTTCCCCCCCGGAGCCATCGCCAACGATCCCGCCCCGCGTCGCATGAGCGGGGGAGCTTGCAACCGCACCGCCGCAGCACATGCGGCGCGGCAGGAAGCCGGCATGGACCTGTCCTCGCCGTTTTGGAGCCGGGGTCTGCCGGACTTCGCCGACATACGCCCCGGGGAGGTCGAGGCCGTAATGGATGGCCTCCTCGAAAGCAATCGGCAACAACTCGGCGCGCTGCTGCAATCTCCCCAAATTCGCTCCTGGGGAGGGCTGGCGCGCGTCGAGGCGCTCCACGAGCGGCTGCACCGTACGTGGGCGCTGGTGCAACATCTGCGTGCCGTCGCCGACAGCAAGGATCTGCGCCAGGCTTACGATGCCTGCCTGCCCAAGTTGTCCGCCTATGAAATGGCCGTAGGGCAGAACGAGGATTTGCACCGGGCATACCAGGCGGTGCGGGAGGGCCCGGAGTACGGACGGCTCTCCCCGGCGCGCCAGCGAGTAGTGGAGAACGCCCTGCGCGACTTCCGTCTGGCCGGCATCCATCTCTCCAAAGACGGAAGGAGACGGCTGCAAACAATCCACCGCAGGCTTGGCCAGCTCGAAGCGCAATTCGAAGAAAACCTGCTGGATGCGGCCAATGCCTGGCACCTGCGGATAACCGACGAGCGCAAACTGAGGGGCTTGCCGGCGCTGACCAAAAACCATGCCTTGCGGGCGGCACGCGAGAAGGGCTTGCCGGGTTGGCTATTGACGCTGGACGACCCCTGCTGCCTATCGGTCTTACGGTATGCCGACGACCGCGATTTACGGGAGTCGCTCTACCGGGCGCATGCGACGCGAGCCTCGGATCAGGGGCCCGGCGCGCGCCGCTGGGACAATTCCGGAGTAATGGAAGAAATCCTGAGACTGCGCGGCGACAAAGCGTCTCTTCTGGGATTTCCCAGCTACGCCCACTACTCAATGGAACGAAAAATGGCCAAAAACCCGGAAGAAATTCTGCGCTTTCTGGGAAAATTGGCAACCTGCGCCCGCCCGGCGGCGGTCGGCGAATTGCGGGAATTGCGGTCCTTTGCCAAAGCTCGATTCGGTCTCGGGACGCTCGCAGCCTGGGATATCCCTTATTATTCGGAAAAGCTTCGTCATCACCGATACCGGTTTTCCGGAGAGCGGCTGCGTTCCTACTTTGCCGTGCCCCAAGTGCTGAAAGGAATGTTCCGGATCGCGCGGCGACTCTTCGGGATCGAGGTCCTGGAAGCGGAGAAATTTCCCCCCGCATGGCATCCCAGCGTACGCCTCTACCGCGTTGCGGACGAAAAGGGCCGTGAGTACGGTTGCTTTTACCTGGATCTCTATACCCGTCCCCGCAAGCAGGGCGGGGCCTGGATGGAGCATCTCCGCAATCGGCAGCGTGTCGCCGGAGAGTTGGAGCGCCCGGTGGCGTGCCTGACGACAAATTTCGCGCCGCCGCTCAAGGGACGCCCGGGGCTCCTCGCCCACGATGAAGTGGAAACGCTGTTTCACGAATTCGGCCATGTGTTGCACCACCTGCTGACCGAGGTGGAAGAAAGCGGAGTGTCCGGGATCGACAGCGTCCCCTGGGATGCGGTGGAGTTGCCGAGCCAACTCCTGGAGAACTGGTGCTGGGAACGCGACGCATTAGCCCTGTTCGGGCGGCATTACCGGACCGGGAAACCCATCGGCGAGGGGCTTTTGCGGCGCATATTGGCGGCTCGCAACTTTCAGGCGGGTATGCAAACGGTTCGCCAGGTCGAACTGGGCCTCTTCGACCTTCGCCTGCATCTCCGGCAAGGGAACCTGGACAACGAAGAAATCCAGTCCCTCCTGGACAAGGTGCGCAAACAAACGGCGGTCGTATTTCCCCCTCCGTACAATCGCTTTCAACACGGCTTCTCGCATATTTTTGCGGGGGGATACGCGGCAGGATACTACGGCTACCAGTGGGCGGAGACGATGGCAGCGGACGCATTCTCCCGTTTCGCGGCAGAGGGGCTCTTCGACCGCCGAGTCGGAGAGGAGTTTCTGCGCTCCGTGCTGGCACGGGGAGGGGCGGAAGAACCGCGGGAACTGTTCGTGCGGTTCCGTAACCGGGAGCCCAGCATACAGCCGCTCCTGGACCGTATCGGGCTCGCGGGCGAAGCGTGATTCCGCGGCGCGGTCAGCGACCGGCTTTTCCCCCTGCAAACGGAATTGCAATCCTTGTCCGCCTTTAAGATTGCCACCTGGAATGTAAATTCCCTGCGGGTGCGCTGGGAACAAGTCGGCCAGTGGCTGAGAGCGGAAAAGCCCGACATCCTGGCCCTGCAGGAGACCAAAACGACCGACGCGGCGTTCCCGGAAAAAGAGGTTGCCGCCCTGGGCTACCACGCCGCCTTTTACGGGCAGCCCGCATACAACGGTGTTGCGACCCTGAGCCGCACCCCCGCCGCGCGCGCGGCGGGGGGCATACCCGGCTATGACGACCCCCAGCGCAGAGTCCTTTGCTCGTGGTACGAAAAGCAACGCATCGGCGTACTGAACCTCTATGTGCCCAACGGCGCCGAGGTCGGGGCGAAAAAATACCGCTACAAACTGGATTGGCTGGATCGCGTTATCGAATATGCCGCGCGCCTGACCGCACAGGACCGATGGATCGTGCTGGGAGATCTCAACATCGCACCCGAAGACCGCGACGTGCACGACCCGGCGCTGTGGGCGGGCAAGATCCTGGTCAGCGAGCCGGAGCGCCTGCGCTTTCGGCAATTATTGCAACAAGGGAAATTACAGGATTGCTTCCGCTCCTTCGAGCAGGAGGCGAACAGCTTCACCTGGTGGGACTACCGGGGGGGTTCCTTCCGACGCAACCGCGGTCTGCGAATCGATCATATCCTAGCGAACCGCGCCTGGGCCGCCCATTGCCAGGAGTGCCGCATTGACAAAGTGCCGCGCAGCTGGGAGCGGCCCTCCGACCACGCGCCCGTAGTCGCCGTCTTCGAGCAAAAATAAACCGGAGACGGGAGCGGGAGCCATGCATTTCAGGCAATGAAAGGAGCGCGAAGCGCGCGCTTGATATGCTGGATTCCGGCTTTCGCCGGAATGACGGGGTGGGGGCATGGGAATGGCGAGGTGGGGGCATGGGAATGGCGGGGTGGGGGCGCGGGAATGGCGAGGGGGGGCATGGGAATGGCGGAGTAGGCTTTATTCGCCGGATGCCCATAGGGCTTTTGCACAGACTGAGAAGCGATTGTTGCACGGCTGGCGGGGGTAGTGCGCGCGCGGGCCGCGGCGGGCGCCCCCAGGGGCTCCGCGGGCGGTGGATCGTGGGAGAAAAGGGGCCTTTGTCGTTTGCCTTGCCATGCTACAGTGCCAATGATACAAGAGAAATCCATGAACGGAACGCGCTTGAAGATGGGC
>JAPPQA010000193.1 GCA_028817255.1 Gammaproteobacteria bacterium
CGGCTTGGCTGCTGCGACTCCCCCTCAAGGGGGGAGTGATGGGGAGAGTGGGGCGGCAGCCAGCTCCGGGGGGAGTGATGGGAAAAATGAGGCGAGGGCAGAAATCTACCCTCCATGGCGGGGTGGGAATCTTTTCCCCTCAATTGCGTAATGGCTTGGTGGGGGCGCGGCAGCGCCGTGCCGCCGGGACCCGCCCGGGCGCAGACTACGCCGGCGGCGCCTCCGACTCGGAACCGCGCGAGTCTTCCCCCTCCAGGGGGCGGGGCCACGCCTGCATGAGGATCTTGATGAGGGTCGCAAGGGGAATGGCGAAAAAGACCCCCCAGGGCCCCCACAGCCCGCCGAAAAACAGGATCGCCGCGATCACGGCGATCGGGTGCAGGTTCACGGCCTGGGAAAACAGCAGCGGCACCAGGACGTACCCGTCCAGGCACTGGAGCACCAAGTACAATGCGATCAGCCATGCGCTATCCGCGCCGCCCCCCCATTGGAACAAGGCGACCAGCACCACCGGCACGGTCACCAGGAACGCCCCCAGGTAGGGAACGATCACCGACAGCCCGACCAGCGCCGCCAGCAACGGGGCGTAATTCAGAGAGAACGATGCGAACAGCAGGTAACTGGCGGTCCCCACGATCGCCAGTTCGTAGAATTTGCCGCGTATGTAATTGCCCATCTGCGAGTCCATCTCGCTCCAAATCTGCCGCAACAGGCTGCGCTTCTCCGGGAGAAAGCCCGTGCACCAGCGCACCACCTGCTCCTTGTCCTTGAGCAGGAACAGCACCAGCAGGGGCACCAGAATCAGATAGATCAACGCGGTAAACACGGCGGGGATCGAGGCCAGCGAGAAGCTGAGCGCGCCCTGGCCCAGATTGGCGAGCCCGGAGCGCAACAGTTGGAGCAGCTCTTCGATCTGCTCTTCCGACACCAGCGCGGGGTACTTCTCCGGCAGGCGGTGCAGCGCCTCCTGGCCGCTGCCGATCATTCGCGGCGCCTCCTCCAGCAACTGGGAAAACTGGTGCGACAGCAGCGGCAAAAGCCCCAGGACGATCAGCACGGTCGTCGCCAGAAACGCGAGGAACACCAGTAGCGCCGCCAGGGTCCGGCCCAGGCCGCGGTGCTGGAGCCGGATCACCGCCCCCTCGAGCAAATAGGCGAACAGCAAGGCGACGAACAGGGGTCCCAGCAGGCTCCCGGAGAGCAGTATCGTCGCCAGCCCGGCGATGAGCAGGAGCGCCAGCAATACCGCCTGGGGATCGTGGAAATAACGGTGGTACCCCGCTTTCAGGTAAGAGTACATCCGCCCGCCTCTAATCGGCTGCCGGCGCCGCGGCTGCCGGCGCCCGCGGCGGCGGCGGCTCGGCGACGCCGGCCAGCCAGTTGCCCACGATCCGCACCATCGCCGCGTCCCCTTTCCTCATCCAGTGGTCGTAGTACGGCAGCGGCACCTGCCGGCTGCGGTCGGCGTCGCGCACCGCCACTTTTTGCAGCGCCCGCTTTCTTTTGGGCGCGGACACGGTCGTGTCGCTGCGGCCCCGCTCGCTGTACAGGTCCAGCACCGACACCTGGAACCGCAACAGCGCCTCAAGCAGCGCCCGCTCTCCTTCAGGATAGCCGTACCAGGCGATGTTGATGCCCACCAGGGCGTGTACGCTGCCCGGACTGTCGTCGGCCAGCCGCAGCACGGCGGCAAAGCCGCCGAAGCCGTGCCCCACAACCGCGATCGAGCGGTATCCCTGCCGCTCCAGGAATTCGACCCCGGCCTGAAAGCGCTGCTCGAAAAGCGCGAGCAGCCTGCGGTGCTTGCGGCGCACGTCCGCCGCGGACGCCGCCGGCAACCGCAACGACAGGGTATCCCAGCCCCGTTCCAGCAAACCCTGGCGCAAGGGCCGAATCAGCAGGGGCGCATCGGCATAGGAATCCACATCGTGGAGCAGCAGGACGGCGCCCGCCCGATCCGCGCCGCCTGTGGCGCCGGTGGCGTACAGGGCGGGGAACTCGCCCGCCGCCGTCGCCAGCCAGACGATGCGGCCGTCGCCGGCGGCCTCGAGAGGGCGCGCGTCGGGGTGCGCGTCAGGGGGCGCGTCAGGGCGCGCATCGGGGCGCGCGTCCCCATGCCCGGCGGGCGCCAGAAGAAACAGCAGCGCCGCTCCCAGCCAGCGGGCGCCGCGGCGCCCGGCGGGATAGCGATACCGGCGGCGATAGGGTACAGTCCCTGCCCTGCTCGAATGGCGACAAGGGAGACGCAGTGGATGTCTGCTTATGCTATAGCCCCCTCTATTCTTTCATCCGATCTGGCGCGGCTCGGAGAGGAAGCGGCGCAAGTGCTGGATGCCGGCGCGGACTTCATTCACGTGGATGTTATGGACAACCATTACGTACCGAACCTTACTTTCGGCCCTGTCCTCGTTAAGGCGCTGCGCGACTACGGCATCTCCGCCCCGATCGACGTGCACCTGATGATCAAGCCCGTGGACCGGATTATACCGGAGTTTGCGGCCGCCGGAGCAAGCCTGATCAGCTTCCACCCCGAGGCCAGCGAGCATGTGGACCGCAGCTTGCAGGCGGTCCGGGACCACGGCTGCAAGGCCGGGCTGGCGCTGAACCCGGCCACGCCCCCCGAATCGCTGGAGTACGTGCTGGACAAGCTCGACCTGCTGCTGGTCATGTCGGTGAACCCGGGCGCGGGCGGGCAGGATTTTATCCCCTCGGCCCTGGCCAAGCTGCGCAAGACCCGCGCCCTGATCGAAGCGCGCAAACCGGATATCCGGCTGGAGGTGGACGGGGGGATCAAGGTCGGCAACATCGGCGAAGTCGCGCGCGCGGGGGCGGATACCTTCGTCGCCGGTTCGGCGATCTTCGGCAGCGGCGATTACCGGCGGACGATTGCCGGCATGCGCCGGGAGTTGGCAAAAGTTGCCCGGGAGTAGCCCGCCTCCCGCTGCGCCCGCGCGCCCGCTGCGCCGCCCCCGAGCCGTGCTGCTGGACCTGGACGGCACCCTGGCCGACACCGCGCCCGACCTGGTGAGCGCCCTGAACCATGCGCTGGCGCGCCTGGGCCGGCCCGCCTGCGATGCGGAGCGGGTGCGCCCCTGGCTGGGCAGCGGGGTGGAGACGCTGGTGCAACGCGCCCTCGCGGGCGGCAACGGCGCCGCGCCCGCCCCCGCCGAGCTGCACCGCGATGCGGCGGCGCTGCTGCTGGAATTCTACGGGCGCAATACCTGCCGCTACAGCAGTTTGTATCCCGGCGTCCTGGAGGGCCTGGACTACCTTCGGGATCAGGGCATCCGGCTAAGTTGCGTCACCAATAAAAGCGCCCGCTTCAGCGGGCGGCTGCTGGAGAAACTCGGCATCCGCGACCGCTTCGGGATCGTCGTAAGCGGCGACACGCTGGCCCGCAAGAAGCCGCACCCGGAGCCGTTGCTGCATGCCGCCAGGCAATTGCGGGCAGCGCCCGGAGAGTCGCTGATGATCGGAGACTCCCAAAACGATGTGGAGGCCGCCCGCAACGCGGGGATGCCCATCCTCTGCGTGGATTACGGGTACAACTCCGGCATGGATATCCGGGACTGCGGGCCGGACTTCGTGCTCGATTCCCTGCGCCGCCTGCGCGAGCTGTTCTGACGCGACGGCGGCAGTCGTCAGATGCCCGACGCGATGCCCACCGCGATGCCCGTTGCGATGCCCGACGCGATGCCCGACGCGATGCCCGACGCCGCGATGCCATGACGCCGGAGCGGTTCCACGAGCTGGCGGCGCAGGGCTACAACCACATCCCGCTGATCCGCGAGGCGCCCGCCGATCTGGAGACTCCCCTCAGCGTCTATCTGAAGCTGGCGGCCGGCCCCGGCTCTTACCTGCTGGAATCGGTGCAGGGCGGCGAACGATGGGGGCGCTACTCGATCATTGGCCTGCCCTGCGCCCGGCGCCTCGAGGCGAAGGACGACGAGGTGGTGGTGCGCGACGGGACCACGGTGCGCGAGCGCGCTCGCAGCGACGACCCGCTGGCCTGGATCGAGGGCTACCAGCGGCGGCGCAAGGCGCCCGTATGCCCGGAATTGCCGCGCTTCTGCGGCGGCCTGGTCGGATACTTCGGCTACGAGATCATCCGCCACCTCGAGCCGAGTCTGCGCGGCAGCTGCCGGCCCGACCCCCTGGGCGGGCCGGACGCCTGCCTGCTCGTGTCCGACGAGATCGTGGTTTTCGACAACCTGAACGGGCGCCTGTACATCGTGGTCCATGCCGACCCCGGCCGTCCCGCGGCATACGAAACGGCCCAGGCCCGCCTCGACGAATTGGCCGCGCGGCTCTATTCCACCTCCCTGCGGTACGCGCCGGCGGCGGCGCCGGCGCGGGAAGCGAAGTTGCGCTACGGCCTGCGCCGGGAAGACTTCGAGACCGCGGTGCGCAAGATCAAGCGCTACATCGTCGCCGGAGAGGTGATGCAGGTCGTTCTCTCGCAGCGCCTGTCCGCGCCCCTGCGCGTCCCGCCGCTGCAGTTGTACCGCGCCCTGCGCTCCCTCAATCCTTCGCCCTATCTGTACTACTTCGACCTCGGCGGGTTGCACATCGTGGGCTCTTCGCCGGAAGTGCTGGTGCGGCTGGAGCAGGATGTCGTCACCGTGCGTCCGATCGCCGGTACGCGCCCGCGCGGCGGCAACGAAGCCGAAGAGCGGCGCCTGGAGCGGGAATTGCTGGCCGACCCCAAAGAGCGGGCAGAGCACCTCATGCTGATTGACCTGGGGCGCAACGACGTGGGGCGCGCCGCCCGCATCGGCAGCGTCAAGGTCACCGAGCGCATGGCAGTGGAGCGCTACTCGCACGTGATGCACATGGTTTCCAACGTAACGGGACGGTTGCGCCCCGGCCAGGGCGCCATGGATGCGCTGCGGGCGACTTTTCCGGCGGGCACCGTCACCGGGGCGCCCAAGATCCGGGCCATGGAGATCATCGGCGAGCTGGAACCGGCCGGCAGGGGCATCTACTCCGGGGCGGTGGGATACCTGTCCTGGTCAGGGAATATGGACCTGGCAATCGCCATCCGCACCGCGCTGATCCAGGATGGCACGATCCACGTGCAGGCAGGGGCGGGCATCGTGGCCGACTCTCACCCGCGCCGGGAGTGGGAAGAGACCCTCAACAAGGGGCAGGCGCTGTTCCAGGCCGCGCGCGACGCGGGACGCTACGCGATGCCCGCCGTGACGCCAGGCCCCGCGGCGGCCGCGGGCGCCGCGGCAGGCCGCCGCCAGTCTCGATAATCCCAGGCTCGATAATACGATAGCCGCGCCAATCACGATGATCCTGATGATAGACAACTACGACTCCTTCACCTACAACCTGGTGCAGTACCTGGGCGAACTGGGGGCGGAGACCCGGGTATTCCGCAACGACCGGATCACCCTGGAGGAGATCGAGCGGCTGGCCCCCCGGCGCCTGGTGATCTCGCCGGGTCCTGGCGTCCCGCGCAACGCCGGCATCTCGGGGCCGGCCATCGCCCGTTTTCAGGACCGGTTCCCGATCCTGGGCGTATGCCTGGGGCACCAGAGCATCGGGGAAGCATTCGGGGGCCGCACCGTGCCCGCCGGCCGGATCATGCACGGCAAAACCTCGGAGATTCGGCATGACGGGAGCGGCGTCTTCCAGGGATTGGAAAACCCCTTCACGGCCACCCGCTACCACTCGCTGGTCACGGAGCGCGAGACCCTGCCCGAATGCCTGGAGGTGAATGCCTGGACGGCGGAGGAAAACGGCGCGCCGCAGGAGATCATGGGGTTGCGGCACCGCGAATTCCCTGTCTTTGGAGTCCAGTTCCACCCGGAATCCATACTCACCAGCCACGGCCATGCGCTGCTCAAAAACTTTCTGGAGATCTCTTGAATGCCCGCAATATCCCCCGCGCCGGTCTTGTC
>JAPPQA010000194.1 GCA_028817255.1 Gammaproteobacteria bacterium
GGCGGCCATCGGATCAGATACGAGCGGAATGCAAGGAAGGCGCCCAGGCGGCCATGGCGGCGCCGCCCATCATCAGGGTATCCAGGGCCGGAGACGGCAGGGACCCCAGCGACGGGGAAAACGGGTCGCGCATCAGGCGAAGGGCAGCTGCCATCGGGAGTCTCCCGGGCCTCAGCTATGCGCGTACCGCAAGGAGGAGACCCGGGCGGAAGGCGCATCCAATTGCCGCGTCGAGAAGAGATAATGGACCACGGGGCGGTTGCCCTTTTTCCAGATCACGTTGTCTATGATGTAGTGGTGGATGTTGAGGAACACGTGGAACAGCGAGAGGAACAGCAAGCCCGAATACTGATCCAGCGGCACGACGGAACCGAGCAGCACGGGCAGGCCGTAATATGCCGTGAATCCCAGGGCGACGGCCCACAGGAACATGCCGCAAACCTGCCGCGCCGCCGGATGCTGCCTGGCGAGCAGCCCCCTGCCCAGGGGATAGAGCGCCCAGGCGGCGAGCGTGACCACCGCCACCACCGCGAGCGGAGAGCCTAGACCCGGTATCCCTGCATCCAGATACCCGGCCAGACTGGAGGCGATCCCGAGCAGGCCGGACAACGTCGCTACGTCCTCCTCCATAATCCTCTCCGGGACGGCGATCCCGAACAGGCCGGAGGAAGCGCCCGCCACCAGCAGACAGGGGACCAGGACCATCGCCCACAGAACCTGCCGGTTCAGCTGCCGCGCCGCGACCCGGCCCTCACGCTCCATGTCGAGCGGCCCCTGTCCCTCCCGCCGCATGGCGGCGAGGCTCGCGTTCCGTTCCCGGGCCAGCACAAAAGGCAGGTATTGCAGCGAATGAAAGAACACGAGCAGGTAAACCAAGTAAGGTTCGTAGAAAACCGGCACCAGCCATAAGTAGATGGAGACAAAGGCGGCGATGGCGGCGGCCGGCGGCCGCTTTCCCTCCCGAATAAATTTCCCCGCCAACACGTAAACGGCCCAGGCGGCAGTAGAGAAGACCGTGACGTGATAGCACAAAGATACGATGTTCACGGACAGCGACCGGGGGCCGGAGAAAAGCAGCGCGGGCAGGGATATATGCGCCGTCCCGAACAGGCTTTGCGACCAAGCGTCCAGATTCGGCTGGGGGTAGGGCACATCGAGATACTCGCGCATCCGCAATCCCTCCCCCAGGTTGGAAGCGGAGAACGTCGCAATCCAAATGGCATACAGGGCCAGCAGAAGGGCGAACCTCTCCGCCCGGCCGTAGTAAATTTTCCGCAATGCCGAGGTGACCACGATACAGCCGTACACCTGCTTGATATAGTGCCAGCCGACGATGAAAAACATGAAGGCGAACAGGTAGCCCAGGTATTGCATCGCCGCCTGTCGCTCGTGCAGAAAGGCGAATACCATGTAGCCCAGCAACAACAGCGGAGCAACTACGCCCATCCACAGGTAGCGCACCGTCATGCCTGCGTCCTCCCCGCCGGCCGGCAGAACGCGCCGCAAGAAGCCGTCGTAGGCGATCCGGTAGGAAGCGGCGACATGCGCGGTATTGAAGACGTAAAACAGCAGGGCGGCCGCCACCGGGAGCATTTGCCGCGCGTCTTCGGCATACGAGGCATACGGAAAGCAATAAAGCCACAGCAGGTAAAACACGATGGAGGCGCCGCCCATCATCAGCGTATCCAGGGCTGGAGACAACAGGGACCCCCGCGAGGGAGAAAACGAGTCGCGCACCAGGCGAAGGGCAGCCGTCATCGCCGGTCTCCCGGCCCCTCAGCCATGCGCGTACCGCGAGGAGGCGGCGCGGACGGCAGGCGCCTGCAATTGCCGGGTCGAAAAGAGGTAATGGACCACGGGGCGGTTGTCCTTCTTCCAGAGGACGTTGTCTATGAAATAATGGTGGATGTTGAGCAATACGGTGAACAGGAACAGGAACAGCCAACCCGAATATTGCTCCCCCAGCGGCACCAGGAACTCGAATAACTTGGGCAGGGCGTAATACCCGGCGAAGCCCAGGACACAGGCCCACAAAAAGAAGTTGCAAACCTGCCGCACCACCGGATGCTGCATAACGAGCAGCCTCCTGCCCAGAGGGTAAAGCGCCCAGGTGGCGAGCGCGATGGCCGCCGCCAGGCCAAACGGGGAACCGAGCGCCAGCAAGCCCGCGTCGAAAGAATCGTACAGGCGCAGGACCAGGCCGAAGAATCCGAACGATGCCTCGATCGCCAGCAGGCAGGGAACCACCACCAGCACGGCCAGGACCAGCCGGTTGAGTTGCCCTGCCGCCAGCCGTTCCTCCCGCTCCATATCGAGGCCGGGCCGCCCGCCCGCGGCAGCCGGCGCGCCCCGCATGGCGGCCAGGGCGATGTTCCTGCGCCGCGCCAGCACGAACGGCAGGTACTGCACGGCATGGAGGTACGGGATCAGGTAAAAGAAGTACGGGTCACGGAAAACCGGCGCCATCCAGGCATAGATGGAGACGAAGGCGGCCACGGCGGCCGCCGGCGGCAACCTCCGTTCACGGCGAAACTTCTCCCGCATGACGCAAACGAGCCAGGCGAAAGAAGCGGCCATGGCGCAATAGAAGAAGAAGCCCAGGATGTTCAAGGTCGGCCCGATCACGATGGCGGGAAACGGCGCGGGCACGGATAACTCCGCCACCCCGAACAGGCGCAGCGCCAAGGCGTCCAGATTCAGACTGTGGTAGGGCACCTTGATAAACTCCTCCACGCCCACTCCCAGGTTGAGCATGGCATAAGCCCCGATCCACAAGGCGTACAGGGGCAGCAGGAGGGCGATCCTCTCCTTGCGGTCGTAGTAAATCTTTTGCAGCGCGGAGGTGACCATGACGCAGCCGTACACCTGCTTGATGTAATGCCAGCCGACGACGAAAAACATGAAGTTGACCAGGTAGCCGAGGTAGCGCAACGCCGTCTCCCGCTCGTGCGACAGGGAGAAGGCCGCGTAACCCAGCAACAATGCCGGCACCAGCAGACCGATCCACAGGTAGCGCATCACCGTGCCCGCACCCTCCTCGCCCCCGAGCACGCGCCGGACGAAGCCGCCGTAGGCGATCTGATAAGAGGCGGCAAAATGCGGAGCGGCGACAAAATAGAAGATAAAGAACGAGGTGATGAACAGCGTGTGCAGGCTATCGGCGGCATGGGGGAGGAAAATTACGAAGAACAGGAAAAACCCGACGCCAAGCCCGCCCATAGTCAACGTATCCAGGGCCGGAGACAACAGAGAGCCCCGCGAGTACGAGAACGAGTCGCGCAACAGACGCCAAGCGGTTGTCATCGGCAGAGTCCCATATCCTGATTTTCGCATCCTGATTTTTACCGTAATACCATAAAGATACAACATTCCCGCGCATTTGCCCAGCACAGGGGCGCCTCCATAAAACGTTTGCAAATCAAAGGCTTGCAAAAGCCGTGGCGAGACCGGGGCCGGCGGGACCCGCCGCCCAACCTACCCCGCTATTCCTGCCCCCGTTAATGCAGTAAAGACAAGCCAGGGGCA
>JAPPQA010000195.1 GCA_028817255.1 Gammaproteobacteria bacterium
AAAAAAGCGGGAATGGCGGGGAGGGAGTCTTTTCCCCTTCGATTGCGTAACGGTTGGCGGTGCGGCGCCGGGCCTTTGCCGCATTTTAAGGGGCGTTTAAGGGGCGCTTCAGGACAGGCCGGACAGGGCCATGCTTAAAAGGCCCAGCGTGATCAAAGAGATGGGCAGTCCGCGAAAAGGCGCCGGCAGATCCGTCTCCGTGGCGCGTTCGCGCAGGCCGGCGAACAACAGCAGCACCAGGGCGAAACCCAGGCCGTAGCCCAGCCCGCCCCAAAGACTGTAGAAAAACCCTTGCGGCTCGCCGGTATGGAGCAGCACGACGGCGAGCAGGCCGGAATTGACCAGGGCCAGGGGCAGCAGCACGGCGTAGGACTCCTTGCCGTGCCGGCGCAACGCCCGCTGTGCCGGCGGCACGGCCAGCGCCAGCAGCGGCATCAGCAGCAGCGGCAACAGCGCCTCCAGCCCCAGGGGCAGCAGGAGCCAGGCATGCAACAGGTGGCCCAGGGCGCTTGCCGCGAGCATCATGACGACGGTTGCCGCGGCCAGGGGCCGGACGACGTCCATGCGCCGGCTTCCGGCCTCCACCACATAGGCGCCGGCCATGTGGTTCAACACCAGGTTGTCCGCCAACACCATGGCCAGGAGCAGTTCGATCATCCGCGCCGCCGCCGCGCCGGCCCTGTTGCCGCCGGATGGGCCGGGACGGCGCTCACCGGACTTTCATCCCGGGTTGCGCGCCCGCGTCCGGGGACAGCAGGAAGATCTCCTGGCCGTCGCCGGCGGCCAGGATCATGCCCTCGGAAACGCCGAAGCGCATTCGCCGCGGCGCCAGGTTGGCCACTACGATAACCATTTTCCCCGGCAACGATTCCGGTTCGTAGGCGCGCCTGATGCCTGCCAGCACCGTGCGCTGCCCGTCGCCCAGGTCCAGTTGCAGGCGCAGCAGTTTGTCCGCGCCGTCCACGCGCTCTGCCTCGACAATGCGCGCCACCCGCAGGTCCAGGCGGGCAAAGGCCTGAATGTCTATGGTCGGCGTCTCCGGGGACGGCGAGGGCCGGTCCGCGGCCTGCGCCGGTCGCGGGGCGGCGGGCGCCTCCGGCCGTTCCGGGGCGGGCGCCTTTGCCGGCGTCTCCTCCGGCCCCGCTGCGACCGCCAGCATGGCCGCTGCGTCTTGCGGGCGCACGCGGCGCAACAAGGGCCGGAACGGCCGCAACCGCTGCGCCGGCAACGGCTGCGCCGCGTCCTGCCAGCGCAGCGGCGGCACGGCGAGGAACTCTTCCGCTCTCTCGGCCAGGGCCGGCAATACCGGCTTCAGGTAGATCGCGAGCTGGCGAAAGCAGTTGATCCCCATGCTGCAGATGCGTTGCAACTCCGGGTCGGTGGGGTTTTCTTTTGCCAGTTGCCAGGGCCGGCGGCGGTCTATGTACCGGTTGACGCTGTCGGCGAAGCGCATGACCCGGCGCATCGCCTGCCCGTACTCGCGGCCCTCGTAGGCGGCGGCGATGGGCTCGGCGGCCTCGGCGCCCTCCCGAAACAGCGCCTCGTCGGCCAGCTCCGCCGTCGTCTGTCCCGCGAACCCGTCCGCCAGCAGGCGGGCGCAACGGCTGGCGATGTTAACCACCTTGCCGACCAGGTCGGAGTTGATGCGCTGGCTGAAGTCTTCCAGGTTCAGGTCTATGTCGCCGGTGCCGGCATCCAGCCGGTAGGCGAAGTAGTAGCGCAGGTATTCCGGGTCCAGGTGCTCCAGGTAGGCGCGCGCGGTGATGAAGGTGCCGCGCGACTTGGACATCTTGTGGCCGTTTACGGTGAGAAAGCCGTGCACGAACAGGGAGTCCGGCAGCCGCAGGCCGCTGCCGCGCAGGACGGCGGGCCAGAACAGGCCGTGGAAGTACATGATGTCTTTGCCGATGAAGTGGTACAGCTCGGTGTCGCCGCCGGGGCGCAGGAAGGCGTCGAAGTCCAGCCCCTCCCGCTCGCACAGGTTGCGCAGGCTGGCCAGGTAGCCGACCGGCGCGTCCATCCATACATAGAAGTACTTGTCCTTGGCGCCGGGGATGCGGAAGCCGAAGTAGGGCGCGTCCCGGGAGATGTCCCACGCCTCCAGCCCGGTGGCGAACCACTCCTCCAGCTTGTGGGCGGTCTCGGGCTGCAAGCGGCCGCCGCCGACCCACTGCCGCAACATGGGTTCGAAGGCCGGCAGGTCGAAGAAGTAGTGCTCGGACTCGCGCTCTACCGGCGGTTGCCCGGAGAGTACGGACACAGGCTCCAGCAATTCCGCCGCGTTGTAGGTGGCGCCGCAGGATTCGCAGTGGTCGCCGTACTGGTCGGGCGTGCGGCACTTGGGGCAGAGTCCCCGGATAAAGCGGTCCGGCAGGAACATTTCCCGCACCGGGTCGTAGGCCTGGCGTATGGTCCGCCGCAGGATATGCCCGTTCTCCTGCAATCGGCGGTAGATGTCCTCCACCAGGGCGCGGTTCTCCGGGGAGTGGGTGCTGTGGTAGTTGTCGAAGCGGACGGCGAAGTCCTGGAAATCGGCGAGGTGCTCGCGGTGAAAGCGCGCGATCAGCTGTTCCGGCTCGATGCCTTCCTCCTGGGCGCGCAGCATGATGGGGGTGCCGTGGGCGTCGTCGGCGCAGACATACAGGCAGCGGTGGCCGCGCAGCCGCTGAAAGCGCGCCCAGATGTCGGCCTGCACATACTCGACCAAGTGGCCCAGGTGGATCGGGCCGTTGGCATAAGGCAATGCGCTGGTGATTAGGATGTCGCGCCGGCTGCCGCGTTGCTTGCTGCGTTTTTTGCCTGCCATGGCAGGGGGTTCCTCCGCGCCTTCGGGGTCGGCCGTATCCGCCGTGTCCGCACCGGCCCGGTCACCGGCTGCGTTCAAGTCTTAGGTCCGGCGTATCCGGGCCGTATCCGGGCCGCGCCCGGGGCCGCATCCCAAGGTCCCATCCCAGGGGCCGTATCCCAGGGGCCGGTGCAACGGTACCAGATTGTGCCGGGGTGCTGCCAGTACGGTTTGCCGCCGATCTCTCTACGGCGCGGGATTTAGGGTAAGATACCAGGCAAGCGCAGTATGGGGCTGTAGTCAATGAGCGATGCGATTCGCAAGCAGGCGGAGTCCGTGTTGGCGGGGTTCCAGGAACCCTACCTGGGTTGCGACTTGGTCTCGGCACGGACGGTCAAGGAAGTGACCGCTGAAGAAGGGCGGGTACGAGTGCGCCTGGGCCTCGGTTACCCTGCCGGCGATTGGGCGCCGGAATTGGAGCGGCGCCTGGCGGAAGAATTGCGGGCGCTGCCCGGGGTGGCGGGCGCCGAGGTGCAGGCGGCGATAGAAATCGTCCCGCATGTCGTGCAGCGCGGCACCAAGCGCCTGGCCGAGGTCAAGAACGTCATCGCCGTCGCCTCCGGCAAGGGCGGGGTGGGCAAGTCCACGCTGGCCGTCAACCTGGCCCTGGCCCTGCAGGCGGACGGGGCCCGCGTCGGCATCCTGGACGCGGATATCTACGGGCCCAGCCAGCCGCGCATGTTGGGTTGTCACGGCCGCCCGGATACCGTGGACGGCAAATCGCTGACCCCGCTGGTCAGCTACCGCTTGCAGTCCATGTCAATCGGCTACCTGGTGGACGAGGAGACGCCCACCATCTGGAGGGGGCCGATGGTGTCCTCCGCCTTGCAGCAACTGCTGAACGACACTGCCTGGGAGGGCCTGGACTACCTGGTGATTGACCTGCCGCCGGGGACGGGGGACATACAGCTTACGATGGCGCAGAAGATCCCGGTCAGCGGTTCGATCATCGTCACCACGCCCCAGGACATTGCCCTGCTGGATGCCCGCAAGGCCCTGAAGATGTTCGAGAAGGTGAAGGTCACCGTGCTCGGCATCGTAGAGAACATGAGCGTTTACATCTGCCCGCGGTGCGGCCACGAAGCGCGGCTGTTCGGGGAGGGCGGCGGCGAGCGCATCGCCAGGCAGTACGACGCGGCCCTGCTGGGCAGCGTGCCGCTGGACCCCGCGGTGCGCGATGGCGCGGACAACGGGCGCCCCACGGTGGCCATGGCGCCCGACTCGGAGCTTGCCGCCGGCTACCGCGAGATCGCGCGGCGGGCGGCCGCCCGGTTGTCCTTGCAGGCCAGGGACTACAGCGGCAGCTTTCCCCGGATCGTCGTGCAAGGCGGTCAGGAAGGCGCCCCGGGCGGCAGGATACGGAAAGAGGGGTAAAAAAAAGGGGTGCCGATCAAGTCCGACCGCTGGATCCGCAGCATGGCGGAGGAGCAAGGCATGATCGAGCCCTTCGAGCCCGGCCAGGTTCGGCGCCGCGGCGACGAGCGGGCCATCTCCTACGGCACCTCGAGCTACGGCTACGACGTGCGTTGCGCCGAGGAGTTCCGGGTGTTTACCAACATCAACTCCGCCATGGTCGATCCGAAGAACTTCGATGTCGGCAGCTTCGTGGAAGTGCGGAGCGAGGCCTGCATCATCCCGCCCAACTCTTTCGTCCTCGCCCGCACCATAGAGTACCTGCGCATTCCCCGCGGCATCCTGACCCTGTGCGTGGGCAAATCCACGTATGCCCGTTGCGGCATCATCGTCAACGTCACCCCGCTGGAACCGGAATGGGAAGGGCACGTGACCCTGGAGTTCTCCAATACCACGCCGCTGCCCGCCAAGATCTACGCCAACGAGGGCGTGGCCCAGGTGCTGTTTCTGGAGTCGGACGAGATCTGCGGAGTCTCCTACAAGGACCGCAAAGGCAAGTACCAGGGGCAGCAGGGGGTCACCCTGCCCAGGGCGTAGCGCCCGGCTATGGCGCCTGGGGCGCGGTCGCCGCAAGAGGGGCAGCCGGCGCCGCCTCCCTGCCAAGGCATCTTCCCGAAGGCATCTCCCAAAGATATTTCCCAAAGATATTTCCCTGAGCCGCATCGCTTCCAAAACCGCATCTCCGCAAACTGCATTCCCTGCCCATTGCGCTCCCGATGAGTTTCCTGCCGATCTTCCTGCGCCTCGAGGGCCGCGCCTGCCTGCTGGTCGGCGGCGGCGGGGTGGCCGCCCGCAAGGCAGAGCGCTTGCTGGCGGCCGGGGCGGCGGTGACGGTGGCGGCGCCTCGGCTGGGGGCGGAACTCGAACGGTTGCGCGCCGAGGGCCGCATTCGCCACCTGCCCGCGCCCTTCGAGCGGCGCCAGCTGCAGGGAATGACGCTGGCCATCGCCGCCACCGACGACCCCGAGGTCAATCGCCAGGTCTCGGATTGCGCCCGCGCCGCCGGGTTGCCGGTGAACGTCGTGGATTGCCCGGATCTTTGCACCTTTACCATGCCGGCATTGGTAGAGCGCCCGCCGCTGCGGGTCGCCGTAGGCACCGGCGGCGCGGCGCCCATCCTGGCGCGCCAACTGCGCGCCCGGCTGGAGAGCGAGCTGCCCGCCGCGTATGGACGGCTGGCGGAACTGGCAGGCAGCTTTCGGGAACGGGTGCGGGCGCGTTACGCCGACCCGCGCCGCCGCCGGCGCTTCTGGGAAGCGGCCCTGGAAGGGGCGCCGGCGGAGTTGGCGCTAAGCGGCAGGGTCGCGGAGGCGCGGCGCCGGCTGGAGGAGATGTTGCAAGCGGACCGTGCGCCGGAGCGAGGGGAGGT
>JAPPQA010000196.1 GCA_028817255.1 Gammaproteobacteria bacterium
GGGGCGCTCATAAACTTCGATTACGACACTTGGTTGTAATGCAAGCGGCGGGCGCATGATTCTGCTTTTCCCGTCATCCTGCAACAGGCCGCCCGAGTTGCCTCATATGCGCTAAACCCGTTCAATCACGAGGTACACGAGGTACACAACGAAGGACACAACAACGATAACGATCAGAAATAGCAGCGCCGACAACATGAGATTGCCCAAGGCCTTCCAGGCAGAAAAACCCTGGACCTCCCCCAGGCTTTTCAGCAATAGGACAAAGGACCATAGCTCCGCCACGAATCCGGTCACCCCGGCCACTCCGGCCACTCCCACGAAAAAGGCCCTGGAAAAGCCCAGCAGGGGGGAAGCGCCATCGCCGGATACCTGCCCTACGGTTGCAAACAGGACCACCGTGAGAAACGAAAGCGGCGCAACCCAGATGATCGGCACAAAGGACCAAGCAATGGCGGCGCGAATAGAAACCTTTGACGCCCGGCCGCCGATCCAAACCCCCGTCCAGCGTATGAATGCGGCGGAGATATACAGGCCGATCATACTAAAAATCGCGCCGATGCCCGCAACGATCAGGGCAATACTGTAAAAGGCAGCCACATCCAAGGTCTCGCGGGCGAGGTGCCTAGCCGATGCATCCAATCCCTCGGAAATCCCCACGATTGCCGCCAACGCCAGCACCAGCCTCCTGGGGTCGGCGGCAACGATTTGCCGGATCGTGGCCCTGGGCTTGGTCCACATGGAAATCCAGGGATTCAGCGCCTGCGCTTCAGTCCGCACCCATGCTTCCGTCTCGCCCATCTCGCCCTCCAAAAGAATCGCATGTTCGGCATGTTCTACGCCCGGCGCCGGTTACGCGGCGCGGCGCCCCGAATTCCGACGGCGGCCAGCCTTGCGACCCGCCCCGCATCACCGGCTTGCGGGTTTCGTCGGCAACCCGTCGTATCGTTTCAATTCGCCGGCGGATACGTACCATGTCGCCTGCGATGCGCAGAATATGTTTTGCCCGGGCCGGATCCCCGGATCGCCATCCAATGTCCCCGCCGGAACGATCGTCGTGCTGCCGATTTTTGCCGCCCACGGCAGAGACGAACCGCACTTTTTACAAAACGACGTGGCAAAATATTTGGCATCGTCCGGTTCGTATCTGGTCACGAATGCTTCCCCTCGCAACCACCGGAACTGGCTGGCGGAAACGAAAAGATTCGACGCATGAGCGCTGCCGGTAAATTTTCTGCAACGCGAACAATGGCAATACTGAAATATGCCGAGATTGCCCGTGATCTCGTAACCCACCCTCCCGCAAAGACAACTGCCCCGCACGCCGACATCAGACACAGCCATGGCTCCTGCGCCATTGCAAAGACGCAATACCGGAGGCAAGCCGATGGCGGGAATATCCGCCCGGGGGCGGCGCATCGCGCTGCGCCCAAAGCTGCGCCCAAAGCTGCACCATTCGCGCCGCAACCGTCATGGCACGACCCAAAGGAAACGTTTCCGCCCCGGATTGACGCCCGAATTGATGCCCGAATTGATGTCGTTCAGCCATAAAAACCGATATGCGATAAACTTTGGCTACGCGGAGAATGGCGCCCGGGAGAATGGCATTTATGAAAGCAGCGACAACGGACAGTATAGCAACAAAACACGGGGGCCGTCGGGCCGTGTACTGGATTAAGGCGTTACGCAATCGAGGAAAAAGAATATCGGCGGCGCCCGCGGTTTTCGGTTACACTCTCCCGCAACGCTTCGTTCGCATGACACATGGAAGGTCTGACGATGAACCCGCACCCTCTTACCCGACCGGCAAGGCAGAAACGGCGCAGCGCCCCGGCACGGCGTCCGGGCGGCGCAGCGCATGACGGCGCGCCGACGGCAGGGAGAAAGGGCCGCGGCCTGGCGGCCCTGGCGCTGTATTGCGCCGCCATGTCGGCGCTCGCCGGCGGCGGCGCGCCGGAGCTTACGCTCGCCGGGAAATACGCCGGCGGCCTGGACCTCGCCGACTACTGGGTCAGCGAGAAACTGGACGGCGTGCGCGCCTACTGGGACGGTAAGAAGCTGGTCTCCCGCGGCGGCAATGCCTTCGCCGCGCCGCCCTGGTTCGTCGCCGCTTTTCCCGCCGCGCCCCTGGACGGCGAGTTGTGGCTGGGCAGGGGACGCTTCGAGGAGACGGCATCCGCGGTCACCCGCAGCGCGCCGCACGATGGGTGGCGGCAGGTGCGCTACATGGTCTTCGACCTGCCCGCCTCCGCCCTCCCCTTCGCCGAACGGCTGCGGGAATTGCAGGCGCTGGCCGCCGCCGCCGACAGCCCGTACCTGGCCGTCGTGGCGCAGGAAAAGATCGCCGACCATGCCGCCCTTGCGCGGCGGCTGGACGCGGTGGTCGCCGCCGGCGGCGAGGGGCTGATGCTGCGCCGGGGCAGTTCTCTCTACCGGGGCGGGCGCTCCGGCGACTTGTTGAAGTTCAAGAAATTCGACGATGCCGAGGCGCGGGTCGTCGCGCACAACCCGGGCAAGGGGAAGTTCCGCGGCATGATGGGCAGCGTTACGGTGGAGATGGAGAACGGCACGCGGTTCCGCATCGGCAGCGGCTTTACGGACGCGCAGCGCAGAAACCCGCCGCCGCTCGGCGGCACCGTCACCTTCCGGCACCAGGGGCTTACCGCGAACGGAGTGCCGCGTTTCCCCGTCTTCTGGCGGCGGCGCGCAGACGAACCGGGGCCCTAGCAGCCTATCGGACTGGGTCTGAGCCGTTTGCACAAGCGCTCGAAAACGTTCTCCGCCATTCCTGCGAAAGCAGGAATCCAGCATATAAAGCGCGCGCTTCGCGCTCCTTTTAAGGCAGGAGCGGGCCGCCAAGCTCGCAATGTGCGCGTTCCGCGCTCAATTTGCACTGGATTCCTGCTTTCGCAGGAATGGCGAGGAGAAGATGCGTGGCGATTGCAGGCGAAAATAATGAATTACTGTACAATCAGCAACTTATGCGCCGCGCCCGCCCCCAGTCCGACAGGCTCCTAGTACGCAAGCTGCTCGTAGAGTGTTCGTCGCCACAATCGTAAGGAGGCCAGATACCGACCCGGGACCTTCAGACGCCAACGGCGCGCATGGGTAGCCACCACGCCCGCAATCTGTTGAAAGCGCCAACGCACGGTTCGCATCTGCCAGCACATGGGCTTCCACAACAACCGGCGCATGAGGATGGAGTGGGTCATGGCGTCGTGAAGCAGAATCTGGCCGGCTCGTGCGGTCGCCCCCGCTTTGCCGCCGCCTTGCAGTTCAAGGGAATGCGAGAGGACGCCCATATGCGTTTCACCTGTTGGGTGCGGTAGCCAATAGGCCGCGATTGTAGCGAAGGCCTTATCGCACTTACATCCTCAGGAAGCGCTCTCCCCTGCCTCGCCATCCAATCGCGGATTTGGGGCCTGAAACACCCGCCTGGTTGAAACGGGCTCAGTTCGATTCGGGGAGTTCTTCAAGATTAAATTGCTGAAAGGCATCAATATCAAACGGCTGCAGGGTGACAATTTTTTCCACTTGAACAAGCATATGGTTTTTTTCCAGCTGCGATTGGTTGAAAACCTCAGAGTAGTCGGTTTCGATGTGAATGGTGGCGCTTTTATCATCCCTGTAACCGCTCCATTCCGGGGCGAAACGAAGCCATTGTTTGGTCTCGTCATCGGGAATTTCAAGCGGCCAGCCGGCATAGACTTTCTTGCTGTCCAGCGTAATCAGGATCATTTCCCGGCGGCTTATTTTTCCCCACACGAATCGTTCAAGCCCTTTACCAGACAATTCCCTGTCTTTCAATTCTTCTGCCCATTGCGAATCAACATAGCTGCTGCAATACACGACTGCGACAGCCAATGCGTACAAAACAAGAGCCAGTGGAAACGTCACCAGCAACACATCCTCGGGCTCCAGAGACAGGTCGCGCAGAGACGGAGGGGCGATGATGAACAGCGCATACGACACAAACAACATGAGAAGCCCGGCCGTGATAATCCGAAAATACAAAACATAACCAGTATGCCTGCCTGGCCAGAACCAGCAGCGAATAGGCGACTCATAGACGATGTATCCACTCGCCAATACGGACAACACTCCCAATACAAAACTGTCTCCAAATGAAGTGGCCAACCTGACTCTCCCGGAGGCTATGTCTTGATAAAATCGGGTTTCTTTCCGGCAAGTTTTGGTTTTTTCAATTTTTTTTCGCCCTTTTCATCCTCCTGAAATCGAGTTTCTTTCCGGCAAGTTTTGTTTTTCTCATCAATTGGACTTGCCTCTTCACCTTCGGATCCGCAAAAAATTCGCCTGCGTCCACCCGGATTCCACCATATTTGCCCACATGAATCTTGAATGTTCTGCGGGAGGGAGCGAAGGTGAGATCTTTTTCGGTTGTCATGGCAACGGCCTCCGGTAGTGAGCGGGTTCTAGGGACTATAGCAGAGTTGCACAAGCTGGTGCAAAGCTCCTGTACATGCGCCGCGTGGGCGAAAAATCCGGGTAGCGCTCGCTAACCAGCGCCAGCGCCCGCTCCCGCACCGTCTCGGGAATGGCATTGGCCGGGCGCTTGCCGCGACGCGCCGAGACCAGGCCCGCCGCCCCCCGTTCCCGGTACCTTCGCACCAAGCGCTTGACCTGGCGCACGCTCAATCCCAACTGCACGGCCGCCTGCGCCTGCCGTATTTGGCGGCGCGCCACCGCCTGGATTACCCCCAGCCGATCCGCCTCGCGCCCGCTCATCGTTAGCCATTCCCCCATCTTTCTCCCCTCCGTATCCGGCAAAAGGGGACATTACTGCTTTGGTTTTACAGCGAATTACTGTATGATCGGCAACTTATGCGCCGCGCCCGCCCCCAGTCCGACAGGCTCCCAGGCGGCGTCCGCAACAGCGACAACCTGCGATGACCGTCCACAACCCAAAAGAGCATGGCGCGCAAGATCGGTCCAAGCCCCTGGTCTCCGTCGTCATGACCGTCTTTAACCGCGAAAACTATGTCGCGGCGGCGGCGCAGAGCATCCTCAACCAAAGCCTGCGCGACCTGGAGCTAATCGTCGTTGACGACGGCTCCACCGATTCCTCGCCGCAAATCGTCGCCGACATTGCCCGGCAGGATCCGCGAGTGAAAATCATTCGGCAGGAAAATGCCGGGCTCGCTGCGGCGCGCAACCGCGGCGCGAAAGAAGCGCGTGGGGAATATATCGCCTTCCAGGACGACGACGACGAATCCCTGCCGCAACGAATCCAGAAGCAAGCGGATGCCCTGGACCGCGATCCGGGAATCGCCGCGGTCGTCTGTAAAATAAACCGGATTGGCGAATCGAGGAAGATCTTACCGCCTTCTCCTCCCCCGGTGCAGTTGCCGGTCCCCGGCACATCTCTTGCCGACCGCTTCCTGTTGCTGAGCCAGAACATGATGATCCGACGCAAGGTTCTTCTCGCACTCGGCGGCTTCCGTCCTTTCTTCCGCATATCGGAGGACACCGACTTCACCCTGCGCTTCGCCGAACGCTACCGGGCCACCTTGCTCAACGATGCTCTTTACCAGTACCGCGTTTACAACTCCGGCAAGGGCAGCAACCTGGAGAATAAAACTCCGTTGTTGCGCTGGCGTTATTATTGTGTCGCGCTGCTGAGTGCGCAACGCCGCAGAAATGGCAGTACGGACCCGGTCGAAAACGGCGCGACGCTGGACGAGATCATACCCCTGTGCGCCGAGTTGCCCGCCGATGCCCGCCTCCGCTGCCTGAAAATGGCCCGCAATGCCGGACGGCGGCTTCTGAAGCGCGGAGAAGGCGAGCGCATGGCCGAGTTGATCGCGCTCATGCGCTTCTTCGCCGCGGACGCGCCCGGCAGGCAAGCGGCCCGGCGCGCGCTACGGTGGCTGTCCTGGAAAGCGGCCTTTTATGGACAATGGAGACACGCCGCGGCGCTGCTTGCCAAC
>JAPPQA010000197.1 GCA_028817255.1 Gammaproteobacteria bacterium
GCCTTTCGTTGACCATACGGCATTTACGCGGCCTTCGGGCCAGGAGATGCCCAGGGGATGCGCCATGACGGGAGATTCGGGCGATGGCGGCACGGGAACCAGGCCGTCTGGCGATTCTCGAGCGGGCCGAGTCCGCGGGGCGCAGGCAGGCGCAAGCGGCGGCGGGCGCTGGCCCACAACCTATGGTCGCCACGAGCGAATTGCGCTAGAATCGCCGCCTGTTCGCCGCCCGCAGGCGGCAATCGCGTCTGGAGGTTCAGCATATGGCAAATACAGCCTCGGCCAGAAAACGCGCCGCGCAGGCAGCAAAGCGGGGGCAACGAGACTCCGGGTACCGCTCCATGGTACGCGGCGCCCTCAGAAAGACTGCCCGGCTGATCGCCGCGGGGAATGCCAGCGAGGCGGAGGCTTCCCACCGATACACGACCAGCCTCCTGGACCGCTTCGCGCGCCGCGAGATCGTCCACAAGAACAAGGCTGCCCGGCACAAAAGCCGCTTGAGCGCCCGGTTGCGCGCCCTGGCAACGGCCGCCCCCGCGTCCGCGGAGCCGCCGCCAGAGCCTGCCGAACCCGCCGCGGACTAAAGCAACACCAGGTTATCGCGGTGCACGAGCTCCGGCTCGCGTGCGTGCCCCAGCAACTCTCCGATCAAGGAGCTGGGGCGTCCCATAATGCGGCGTGTCTCGCCAGCGGCATAATTGCTCAGACCACGCCCGATCTCGTGCCCGTCAGGGTCCAGCAACGCGACGATGTCGCCGCGGCGGAAATCTCCCTCCACCAGAGTCACTCCCACCGCCAGCAGGCTCTTGCCACGCTCGCGCAAGTGCAATACGGCGCCCGCGTCCAGGCGCAGGCGGCCGCGCACCAGGGACTGGCTTGCCAGCCAGCGCTTCCGTGCCGCCAGGGACTCGCGGCCAGCCCGCAATAAAGTGCCGACGCGCTCGCCGGCCGCCAGGCGCTCTAACGTTCGGGCATCGCGGCCGTCGGCGATCACCACGTCGGTGCCGGATTTTGCGGCGACCACGGCGGCCTCCAACTTGCTCTTCATGCCTCCCCGCCCCATAGCGCCGCCATCGCCGGCCATGCGCCGCAACGCCGGATCGCCGGCAAAACCTTCCCGAATCAGCGGCGCCTCGGGATCCTGGCGCGGATCGCGTTCCCGCAGGCCGGGCTGATCGCTCAGAATCACCAGATATTCCGCTTCGATCAGGTTGGCTACCAGCCCTGCCAGCGTGTCGTTGTCGCCGAAACGAATCTCTTCCGTGGAGACGGTATCGTTTTCATTGATAATCGGCATTACCTGCCACTCAAGCAGGCGGAGCAAGGTGCCGCGGGCATTCAGGTAGCGCTTGCGGTCGGCAATGTCCTCGTGGGTCAGCAGTACCTGGGCAACCCGCACCCCGAAGCATTGAAACTCCTTTTCGTAGGCCTGGATCAGCCCGGCCTGTCCTACCGCCGCCGCTGCCTGCAATTCCTGGATGTCCGCCGGGCGGCGGCGGCGGCCCAGACGCTGAAGTCCGGCGGCGACCGCACCGGAAGAGACCAGTACCACCCGCAAGCCTCGCTCCCGCAAGAGAACGATTTGCCTTGCCCAGCCAGCCACTGGCTCCA
The DNA here is from genome assembly GCA_028817255.1 of Gammaproteobacteria bacterium. Lineage (NCBI taxonomy): Bacteria > Pseudomonadati > Pseudomonadota > Gammaproteobacteria > Candidatus Porifericomitales > Candidatus Porifericomitaceae > Candidatus Porifericomes > Candidatus Porifericomes azotivorans. Next base: position 1,612 of record JAPPQA010000197.1, read on the forward strand.
GCCGCACCCCCTTGCCGCCTTCGGTCAGCAGGGCGCTGCCGATCTTGAGCACCCAATTGCGGTCGGCGGCGGTCACGAGCTGTCCCTCTGGCGGCGCGGCGACGCGGCACCCAACCAGTCGGCGGCGGCCTGGCACAACTGCGAACAGCCGCGACCCGTGCGGGCGGAGACCATGTAACAGGGGGCGTGCCAGTCCAGGCGCCGCAACAGCTCGCGCTGCCGACGGCGACAGAGAGACTCCGCCAGCAGGTCCGTCTTGTTCAAAACCAACCAGCGCGGGCGCTGGGCCAAGTTGGGATCGTACTCCGCCAATTCGCGCTCCAGGGAGCGCACCTGGGCGGCCCGTTTCTCCGCCGACACCTCGGCGGCGAGATCGACCAGATGCAGGAGCAGGCGGGTGCGCGCCAAATGCCGCAGGAAGCGCAGGCCCAGCCCGGCGCCGCGCGCCGCCCCCGGGATCAGGCCCGGCACGTCGGCGACCGCGAAGCGGCGGTCAAAATCCGGCGCCACCATCCCCAACTGCGGCTGCAAAGTGGTGAAAGGATAGTCCGCCACTTCGGGACACGCAGCCGAGACCGCGCGCAGGAACGAAGACTTGCCGGCGTTTGGCAACCCCACCAAACCGACATCGGCCAACAGCCGCAACTCCAGACGCAATCTGCACTCTTGCCCCGCCTCGCCGGGGACAAACTGGCGCGGGCTGCGCTTAGCGCCGCTCTTGAAATGGACGTTGCCGCGCCCTCCTTCACCGCCGCGGGCAACCAGCAGACACTCGCCTGGGTTCAGCAAGTCGCTGCGCATCTCCGCGGCGTCTTCCTCGAAGACCCGGGTGCCGGGAGGCACCTGCAAGCGCAGGTCTTTGCCGCCGCACCCCGCCCGGCAGTTACTGCCGCCCGGCTGGCCGTCGCCGGCCCGAAACCGGGTCGTGCGCCGGAAATCCGCCAGGGTATTCAGGCCAGAGGCAACTTCCAAATAGATGGAACCGCCGCGGCCGCCGTCGCCGCCGTCCGGACCGCCGCGCGGCAGGGAGCGGGCGCGGCGGAAGCTGAGACCGCCATCGCCGCCGCGCCCGGCCAGGAGATGGATATGCGCCTCGTCGGCGAATTTCATGGCATCCGCGGACGGCGGGCGGTCAGTACCGCCAAAGGCAAGAAATGGCAATGGTTTTCTGGCACCGCCCGGCTGGCGGACGAAGATTTCAGTCGGCGACGATACTGACGCAACGATGCCGATCAGGCCCCCGGCGAGCAAAGACGACCTTGCCGGCAACAAGGGCGTACAAGGTGTGATCCCGTCCGCAACCGACATTGCGGCCGGCCCGAAAAGGGGTCCCGCGCTGGCGCACCAGGATACTGCCTGCCGAGACCTGCTCGCCGCCGTAGCGCTTGACCCCGAGGCGCTTGGAATGCGAATCCCGCCCGTTGCGGCTGCTGCCCCCGGCTTTCTTGTGTGCCATCTTTCCGCGCCTCAGCCGCCCGCGGAGATATTGGTAATGGTCATCTCGGAGTAAGGTTGCCGGTGCCCGCGCCGGCGCAGGTAGTTCTTGCGCCGGCGAAACTTGACGACGAGAATCTTCCTCTCGCGGCCGTGTTCCCGCACCTGAGCGGTAACCTTGGCCCCCGGCAAACAGGGAGTGCCAATGTGCACATTTTCCCCGTCTGCCACCAGCAACACATCGGAAAATTCCACGCTGTCGCCAACCGGCGCGTCAATCTTCTCCACGCGCAGGCGGTCCCCCTCCCGCACCTGGTATTGCCGACCGCCCACTTTCACTACTGCATACACGCCTGAAGTTTCCTCGCTACATCGCGCCGCCGTACACGGGCGGCCTGTCATAGTGCCATTTTAACGGAAGCCGCAACGGCGAAACAAGGCCGCCCGGAGCCCCTGACCCGATTGGGTTATCCCATGGAGCCGGAGGAGGCATTCCCCCTCACTTGTGCTACCGGCACCCAATACAGTATGTTTTACTTGTATCCTGCCGCATGAATAGGGGTTGGGCAGCCCGTAAATCGTGAGCACCACAGCGGGACAGGTAGCGCAATGAACGAACGCAGCGAGGAAGCGGCCCAACCCGCGCAAAAGGTAGCCACGGGGCTTCAAGACAACTGGTGGCTGGAACAGGGCGCGGAAATAGCGGAGCGCGCGCCTCTTCTGTTGGCGGCCATAGCAGGCTGCGCCTTACTGGCGGGAATGGCCATAGCCCCCGCCACAAACGCCCTGTACCTGCTGACTTGGTTGCTGGCCGTCATCGCAGCGGGCAGCGGCCAGTGGCTCCTGTTGCAAGCGCAGGGCTCTCCGCTACAAGGCACCCCGGGGCGCGCCTGGCTGGCCGCTTGGCTGGCGCTGAACACGCTGCAAGGTTGCCTGTGGGGCGGGGGATTCGCATCGCTCCTGCTGCTTGCCGACGGCAAGGCAATGCTAATCGAGCTGCAAAGCCTGGCCTGCCTGCTGTTGGCTATAGTCTCCCTGGCGGCAAGCGCCTGCCTGTCCCCGCTGCTACCGGCCCTGCTGCTCTTCCTGAGTTCTGCCCTGCTGCCTCCCTGCATCGTCCTGATACTGATCGCGCCCGGGCCGCCAGTGCTGCCGCTGGCCCTGTTCGGCCTGTTCCTGCTGCTGTCGTTTGGCTACGGCTGGCGCTTCTGCATCCGGCTGTGGCGACATGGCCTGGCCTCGCTGCGCACGGAGGAGGCACTATGGGAGTACCGACTGCTGCAGCAGGAATTGGAGAAATACAAGCGCGAACAGACGCGCCTGCTGGAAGAGAAGAGCAAGGCAGAAGATCGCGCCAGCCAGCTCACCACCTGGTCTTTTCAGGACGGCCTGACCAAGATCGCCAACCGCAGGCAATTCGACGAATTCCTCAACCGCGAGTGGCGACGCGCGATCCGCGGCAAGTCCCCGATCTCCCTGATCATGCTCGACGTGGATAATTTCAAACTGTACAACGACCGCTTCGGGCACCAGAAGGGAGACCTCTGCCTGCAGCAGGTGGCCGCCGTCCTGCAACGTTTCTCCCGGCGCGGCGGCGACCTTGCGGCGCGTTACGGTGGCGAAGAATTCGCCGTGATTCTGCCCGAGGCGCCTGCGGCAGCCGGCATGAGGATCGCGGAGTCGATCCGCCAGGCAGTGGAGAAGCTCCAATTGCCGCACCCGGATACGCCCCTGGGCGTAATTACGGTTAGCCTCGGAGTAAGCACCATCGCCCCCCCCCAGCCGGAAGACCATCCGAAGCAACTGCTGGAACTAGCCGACAAGGCGCTGTACCAGGCCAAGCGCGACGGAAAAAACCGGGTCGCGTAACCGATTACAGCCGGTAAAAAAAACGCCCACCGGAGTGGGCGTCAACGCAAGAGAGGAGAAAGCTAATATTGTTATTATGGAGATTCAGTACAGATAAACGGCATTGCAATTGGCTGCGCTCAGGTTCCAGGTGGCGGTGACGCCCGTGCCCTGGACACAGGAACTGTCGTTGGACTGTTCCACGCCGCCATAATGGTTCGCCCCTGCCGGGGCCGAGGTCGCGGCGCGCAACGAGCCCGTGGCCGGCCGACCGTCGTCCAGCCGGGCATCCAGGTTGTGCAACACCTCCGCGGGAATCTGATCGCCGAACACTAAAGCGAGGCGCGGCCGCGCGGTGCCCGAGGCATCCAGGTATTCGTCTGTCTGGCCCAGCAACATACGGCCATTAAAGACGTTAATCGGCGCGACATCGCCCGCCACGTAGCTGGACTCGCCCGTCGCGCCCCCCTGAAATCCGCCCTGGATAAAACCGGCTGCCGACAAGTGGTGCCAGACCGCCGAGACTTCCTGGAAATTGCCATCGTCAATCTGACCGTCGCCATCGCCGCCGTACTGGGCGCCGGTGCGCACCTCATTGCCGATCGCCGCCACGGCGGCGGCGTTGGGCATGTCTCCCGGCACATAGCGATAACGGTCCACAAAGGAAAAATAAGCCGCCTGTATCGAGGCGTGCTGATCCGCCAAGTTGTGCATGCGCGCCGTGGTAAGCAACTCCTGCCCCTTGAATATTCCTCCCAGCAACAGGCCCACGATCACCAACACGATGGCGATCTCCACCAGCGTGAAACCCGCTGCGCCGCTCCCCGCGCGAATTCCCGTTCTCCGTTGCTTGTACATGATGTCACCCATGACCTAATTAAGAGAAAGCAAATATCGGGCCAAAACTGGGACTAGCGCGGAGGGGCGATTCCTGACACCTTCGGGCGTCGGAGCATGCGCTGAAGCGTCAGCCTTTCGTCAATCTTGACGAAAATTCGCCGGCGCAAACTTTTGCCGGGGCAACTATGGAATCTGCTCACCCTTGTCCAAAATGCTGGCCGGAAGATTGCAGATACGCTCTCTCTTCAGCAGTGGACTTGCGCCCCAAAACGGCGCCGCGAAGCGCGCCAAACCAGAAATCCAGCACCGTATCCGGCGTCACAGCGTATGACCGTCGCGTGTCCCTGTAACGGCAACCGGACGCGACACAGGCAGGCTCATGCCGAAGAATCATACAACCCCGCCGAGCGGCGCGCCAGGAAGGACGTACCGGACAAGCCCGGCCGGTTCTGGTCGAGTATTGTTTCGGAAGTCTGCGTTTTATCGCCACTCCGGGGACAACGCAGCCTCCTCCCGGTCAGGAAAGCAAGACATGTGCGACGCACTGGAAAACCGAATATACTGGAGACATCATGAGGCGCAGACGCTTCCTGCAATCGCTGTCAAGCGCGTTGCTGGGCA
>JAPPQA010000198.1 GCA_028817255.1 Gammaproteobacteria bacterium
CAAATAGAGCGCGGAACGCGCACATTGCAGAGCCTGACGGCTCGCCCCTTCCTGAATCGGATATTCCTGCAAAGGAGCGCGAAGCGCGCGCTTTCTATGCTGGATTCCTGCCTGCGCAGGAATAGCAGAATTGTGTGCTGCCGCTTTAATCAGAGTATCCACAATAAGATCTTGTCCCCCTCGGTAAAGCAAGTCTGGATCGTTTTTTTTGTGAATTACAAAACGCATGACCGGCCGGGGACAAAAGAAAAACGGTACGCAGTCTCCAACATGCATTTCATGATGGCTCGATAAAGGCAATTCGCGATGCTGAGGGATTGACCGTTCATTTTGTTCGGCATAATGCTTTTCTCCACAAACGAGCAACATTGCCGCCAATGTGCGCTGCCATAGCAAACGCAGGCTTACATATAGAGCAAAGCCCGCTCCATAGTAAAAACAACCACTGCTATGGCAACTATTACCGCGGCAACGACACGCCGCCGATACCGCCTTGCCTCGGCATCTCCCCCGCCACCAGCGCCGGGTCCAACCGCCTGCCGAGCAAATTCATGCGCCAGTCCAAATGGGCGCCGATGGCGCGGCCAGTGGCGCCGACTTCGGCGATGACTGCGCCTCGTTTCACGCCCTGGCCTTCGGTGACCCGGATGCTTTGCCAGCGGATGAAGGCGGAGGACAGGCCGTGGCCGTCGTGGTCGAGGGTCGGCGTGCCGCCGGAAAAGAATCTGTTCGGGTGCGCCAGCGTCACCACGGTGATATTGGGGAATATGCCCCCACGAATTCGGGCGGATACGAGACATCGGCATTCGATTATAGCAAAATGGCCGTACTGACCCGGAGCGCGCCGCGCCAGGGGCTTGGCAAAGGGGCTTGGCAATGGGCGCGCCCGCAAATGAACGTCTGCCGAAACAAGTGCCATATTGCCCGCAACACGGATACAGGGTCTGCCCGCCGTCCGCCGCCCGCGTAACTCGGGTACGCGGGCGGCTACGCGGCGCCGCGAAGGCGCGTGCCGGCTGCCCCTGAAAACGATGGCCACCTACGCGATCGGCGACGTACAGGGCTGCCACCGGGAGCTGCTCGCGCTGCTGGACCTCGTCAATTTCGACCCGCGCCGGGACCGGCTCTGGTTCGTAGGCGACCTGGTCAACCGCGGCCCCGATTCCCTGTCCACCTTGCGCTGGGTACGCTCCCTGGGAGATGTCGCGACGACGGTGCTGGGCAACCATGACTTGCACCTGCTGGCCTGTGCCGCCGGAGTGCGGCAACCCCGCGCCCCGGCCGACGACACGCTGGCGCCGGTACTGGCGGCGCCGGACCGTGACCGACTGCTGGATTGGCTGGCGCAACGGCCATTGCTGCACCATGACGCGGAGGCGGGCTACACGCTGCTGCACGCCGGCCTGCCGCCGCAGTGGGACCTGGACCTCGCCCGCGAATGCGCCGACGAAGCGGAGGGATTGCTGCGCGGCGCGGAACGCGCCTCGCTGCTGCGCCATATGCAGGGCGACCGGCCGCGGCGCTGGACGCACCGGCTGGCCGGTTGGGAACGGGCGCGTTTTATCCTCAACTGCTTGACGAGGATGCGCTACTGCGACGCCGACGGCTGTCTGGCGCTGAACGAGACGGGAACCCCGGGCACCCAGCCGCCGGCTTTGCTGCCCTGGTTCCAGGCGCCGCAACGGCGCAGCCGGGGGCTGCGAATCGTTTTCGGTCACTGGTCCACTCTGGGCCTGAATGGCCGCGATTACAGGGAGTGGGGCGTCTATCCGCTGGACGACGGCTGCGTCTGGGGCGGCAGCCTCACGGCCCTGCGCCTGGAGGACCGGCGCCGCTTCCAGGTGCCGTCGCAGACTCGCGCGGCCCTGTCCCCGGGCGGCAGCGTTCCAGCACGATAAAGCTGAGGGGGTAGGAGTTGCGCGCATCGGGGGGGCGCTCCCGCCGTTCCACCTCGCGCCACTCCGCTGGCGGCAGGGGCGGAAAACGCAAGCCGCCGCGGCAATGGGCCTGCACCTGCGTGAGATAGACCCGCCCGGCCAATGGCAGCGCCTGGCGGTACAGTTCGGCGCCGCCGCCGATCATGATTTCCACACCGGCCGCCGCCGCCCGCTCCAGGGCCTCGTCCAGAGAATGCGCGACCTCGCAACCGGGCGCGCAAAAGCGCGGGTCGCGGCTCAGCACAATGCTGCGCCTGCCGGGCAGAGGGCGACCGATGGATTCGTAGGTGCGGCGCCCCATCAGCAGGGGTTTGCCCATGGTAAGCGCGCGGAAGCGGCGCAGGTCGGCAGGCAGGTGCCAGGGCAGGCGCCCGTTTGCGCCGATCACGCCAGCGCGGTCCCGGGCGACGATGAGCGCGACCCGTTCCGCCCGCCGCCGGCCCGGGCGCCCTCCCCGACCGCCGGCAGGCCCCGTCTCCCCGCCGCCGGCTGGGGCGCCGCCGGCCCCGGAGCGCGCCGCCACCTTCAGACCGCTACCGGCGCCGGCAGGTGCGGATGCGCCCGGTAGCCGTGCAACTCGATGTCCTCGTAGCGAAAGGCCAACAGATCGCGCACCTCGGGGTTCAGCCGCAGCCGCGGCAACGGGTAGGGTTTGCGCTGCAGTTGTTGGTCGGCCTGTTGCAGATGGTTGAGGTAGAGGTGCACGTCTCCCAGGCTGCATACCAGTTCGCCGGGCGCCAGTCCCGTCGCTTGCGCGGTCATGGCCGTGAGCAGGGCGTAGGAGGCAATGTTGAAAGGCAGCCCCAGAAAGACGTCGGCGCTGCGCTGATACATCTGGCAGGACAGCCGGCCGTCAAGCACGGCGAACTGGAATAGCAAATGGCACGGCGGCAGGGCCATGGCTTCCAGTTCGCCCACATTCCAGGCGCTGATCAACAGCCGCCGCGAGCTGGGATCGTTGCGGATGCGCTCTACCGTCTGTGTCAACTGGTCCACGGTGCGGCCGTCGGCGCAACGCCAGGCGCGCCACTGGGCGCCGTAGATCGGCCCGAGCTCGCCTCGCTCGTCGGCCCATTCGTCCCAGATGCGAACCCCGTTTCGGTGCAGATAATCGGTATTGGTGCCGCCTTGCAGAAACCACAACAATTCATGGGCGATGGAGCGGAAATGCAGCTTCTTGGTAGTGAGCAGGGGAAAGCCCTCGTTCAGGTCGAAGCGCAGCTGCCAACCGAACAGCCGCAAGGAGCCGGTGCCCGTGCGATCCGGGCAGCGTACGCCCTGACGCACCCGCCGCAACAGATCCAGGTAGGCGTTCATGCCGCCCCCGCCCCGGAGGGCGCCCGCGGACGATATGCCGCCAGCAGCAAGGCGGCGCCGGCGACCGCCATCGGCGCGCTCAGCGCCTGCCCCATCGTCAACCAGCCCCAGGCCAGATAGCCGAGGTGCGCATCCGGCGCCCGCGCGAACTCCACCAGGAAGCGGCAACATCCGTAGCCGAGCAGGAACAGCCCGGAGACTGCCATCGGCGGCCGCGGCCGGCCCGCGTACCGCCATAACAAAACGAACAACACGAGGCCCTCCAGAACCGCCTCGTAGAGTTGCGACGGGTGACGCGCCACCGCGTCCACGTGCGGAAAGACCATGGCCCAGGGCAGCCCGGACGGAGTGCCCCACAATTCGCCGTTGGCGAAGTTCGCCAGCCGCCCCAACCCGAGCCCCACGGGCGCCGCCGGCGCCAGCAGGTCGCAGACCGCGAAAAAGCCCTTCCCGCGGCGGCGGCAAAACCAACCCGCCGCCAGCACCGCGCCCAGCAGTCCCCCGTGAAAGGACATGCCGCCCTCCCAAATGCGCAGGATGGCCAGCGGATCGTCGAGATAGGCGTCGGGATAATATACAATAGCCGAACCCAGGCGGCCGCCGCACAGGATGCCGATGGGGACATACAGGTACATCAGGTCGGAGAGTTCCGCCGCGGTCCAGTCGGACTGCAGCGAGAGCCGCCGGGTATGGCGACCGAGCAGCCAGCGGCCGGCCAGAATGCCTGCCAAGTAAGACAGGCCGTACCAGCGGACCGCCAATTCCCCCACCTGGAAGGCGACGGGATCGATGTCTGGATATTGCAACACGCGGCGCTACGCCGGCACGAGACTGCCCCCGCCCGCAAAGGCATTGCGGGGGGCGTTGGGGGCGTTGCGGCAGTGAGCGGCAACCGGCTGGCGCAGGAGATCAGCCTCTACCTGCGCCAACATGCGCGGCAACCGGTTGCCTGGCAACCCTGGGACGATGCAGCGCTGGAACAGGCGCGCCGCGAAGATCGCCCCATTATTCTCTCGGTCGGCTACTCCGCCTGCCACTGGTGTCATGTGATGGCTCACGAGTCCTTCGATGACGAGGAAACGGCCCGGATCATGAATGAGCACTTCGTCAACATCAAGGTGGACCGCGAGGAGCGCCCGGACCTGGATCGAATCTACCAGAGCGCCCACCTGCTGCTGACCGGCCGCCCCGGAGGCTGGCCCCTGACCATGTTCCTGCTCCCGCAAGAGCGGCAGGCATTCTTCGGCGGGACTTATTTCCCGCGGGAACCGGGCATGCACCTGCCAGGGTTCAAGGACGTGCTGCTGCGGGTGCTGCAATGTTACCGCGAGCAACGGCCGCAGGTGCAGACGCAGGCCCACTCCCTGAATACGCACCTCGGACGTTTTTTCGCCGACGCGCCGCCCGCGGCGCCGGGGCAGCTGGACCCGGCCCCCTTGCGGGCTGCCGCCGAGGCGCTGGCGGCGGCCAGCGACCCCCGCCACGGCGGTTTCGGAGGCGCGCCCAAGTTCCCGATGCAGCCCCAGCTTGCATTCCTGCTGCACGGCAGGTGGCTGGCGCCTGCCGGAGAAAACAAAGGGCCGCATGGCTTGGCGCTGGAGGGGGCGCTGCACACGCTGCGGCAGATGGCCCGGGGAGGCATCTACGACCACCTGGGGGGCGGCTTCTTCCGCTACGCCGTAGATGCGGCCTGGCAGATCCCGCACTTCGAGAAAATGCTCTACGACAACGCGCAACTGCTGTCCCTTTACAGCGAGGCATGGGAATGCCGGCGCGAAAACGGTTTCCGGGAAGTCGTCCGGGCCACCGCGGAGTGGCTCATGCGCGACATGCAAGACCCGGCGGGCGGCTGCTATTCCTCCCTGGACGCGGACGATCCGGAACGGGGCGAGGGCGCCTTCTACCTATGGCGGCGCGAGGAGGCGCAAGGGCTGCTGTCGGCCGCGGAATACGAACGATTTGCGGCTTGCTACGGCCTGGACCGGCCGCCGAACTTCGAGGGGGCATGGCACCTGTCCGTACACCGGGAACCGCGGGAATTGGCGGCAGCGGGCCGGGAACCGCCGACGGAGGACAAGATAAAGGCAATCGAGCGCGCGCTCGCGACCTGCCGCGCGAAGCTGTACGCCCACCGTCGCGGGCGTCCCAGCCATGCCCTGGACCGCAAGGTCCTGACGGCCTGGAACGGCATGGCGATCAAGGGCATGGCAACCAGCGCGCGCATATTCGAACAGCCGCCCTGGCAGGAGGCGGCAGAGCGCATGTTGCGCTACATTCGGCAGCGCCACTGGCGCGACGGCACGTTGCACCGGGAGTCCGGCGAGGAGGGTCCGGCACGCCTGAACGGATACCTGGAAGACTACGCGCTGCTTATCGAAGGCATCCTGGCCCTGCTGGAATGCCGCTGGCGCACGGCGACGCTGGAACTGGCGGCGTCCCTGGCCGACGCCATGCTGGAGCGATTCGAGGACCGCGAGCGCGGCGGCTTTTTCTTCACCTCCCACGACCACGAACAGCTGGTACAGCGGCCCAAGCCCTACGAGGACGAGGCGATACCGGCGGCCAACGGCGTCGCCGCCCGCGTCCTGCTCCGCCTGGGCTCCCTCCTGGGCGAACCGCGTTACCTGCAAGCGGCCGAACGCACCCTGACCGCTTGCTGGCCGCGGCTACGCGAGGCGCCGCAGGCGTACGGAACCCTGCTGCTGGCGCTGAACGAGCAGCTGCGCCCCGCGCCGCTGACGGTACTGCGCGGCCCGGAAGAAGAACTGCGCCGCTGGCAACGCGCCTGTCGCGGCCATACCCCGGGGCCGGTGTTTTGCATCCCGCCCGAGGCCGGCCCGCTGCCGGCGCCCATCGCCGGGAAGGCCGTTCCGGAGAGCGCCGGGGGGGTCGCCGCCTACCTGTGCGTGGGTCCGAGCTGCCGCGCCCCCCTGTTCCGCCTGCCCGAACTATTGACTGCCTTGGACAAAATCCGCGAAGAATGAGATAATCTTGAGGCTACGGGCACCGTCGCGTTTCATGGCCGGACTTACGGACATTGCGTAGGCTGGCGGGCGGGCCCGGGACACCGATCCGAAATACAACGCGAGGATAATACGGTTATGAGCACAAGCAACCAGGAATTGAAGGCGTGGGTAGAGGAAATCGCCCGCCAGTGTCAACCGGAGCGCATCCATTGGTGCGACGGCAGCGACGAGGAATACCAGTCTATGGTCAATTCAATGCTGCAAAACGGCACGTTGATCCAATTGAACCCGAAGACGCACCCGGAATGCTACCTGCATCGCTCCGACCCCACCGATGTCGCCCGTACGGAACACCTGACCTTCGTCTGCACCCCGGACAAGGAGGACGCCGGCCCCAATAACAATTGGAAAGACCCGGGCGAGGCCCATACCCTGATGAACGATTTATTCGCGGGTTGCATGAAGGGGCGCACCATGTACGTGGTCCCCTACTGCATGGGGCCCATCGCCTCCCCGCTGGCCCGTTGCGGCGTGGAGATCACGGACAGCCCCTACGTGGTGGCCAACCTGAAGCTGATGACCCGCATGGGCCGAGAGGCCTTGGCGCGCATCGAGCGCGGCGATCGCTTCGTCAAAGGGCAGCATTCCATCGGCGACCTGAGCCCGGAACGCCGCTACATCATGCATTTCCCGCAGGACCTGCTCATTCGCAGCATCGGCTCCGGCTACGGAGGCAACGCCCTGCTCAGCAAGAAATGCCATGCCTTGCGCATCGCCAGCTACCAGGCGCGCCAGGAGGGCTGGCTGGCCGAGCACATGCTGATCCTGGGGATCGAGAATCCGCGCGGCGAGACGCATTACGTCGCCGCCGCCTTTCCCTCCGCCTGCGGCAAGACGAACCTGGCCATGTTGCGCGCCCCCGCCTCGCACGAGGGCTACAAGATCTCCACCATCGGGGACGACATCTGCTGGCTGCAACCGGGGGAAGACGGGCGCCTGTGGGCCATCAATCCCGAGGCCGGCTTTTTCGGCGTAGTGCCCGGCACCAACGAAAAAACCAACTACAACGCCTACGCCATGCTGGACCGGCACGCCCTATTCGCCAACGTCGCGGTCACGGCAGACAACCAGCCGTGGTGGGAAGGCAAGAAAGACGGCCAGCCCACGGTCAACTGGCGGGGCGAACCGTACCAGGAAGGCAAAGACGGCCCGGCCGCCCACCCCAATTCGCGCTTTACCGTCTCCATGCGCCGTTGCCCCACTTACTCGCCCAAGGCGGAAGATCCGACGGGCGTGCCGATCTCGGCGATCATCTTCGGGGGGCGCCGCGCCACCTTGGCGCCGCTGGTGTACGAGGCCAAGGACTGGGCGCACGGGGTCATGGTAGGCGCATCGGTGGCATCCGAAACCACTGCCGCCCAGAGCGGGGCCGTGGGCGTGGTGCGCCGCGACCCGATGGCCATGAAACCGTTTTGCGGCTACCACTACGGAGATTACTGGACACACTGGCTCGGCTTCGGCGAACGTCTGGCGCGCCAGCCGCGTCTCTTCCACGTGAATTGGTTCCGCAAAGACGCGCAGGGGCGCTTTATCTGGCCGGGCTTTAGCGAAAACCTGCGCGTACTGGAGTGGATCATCGAGCGTTGCGAGGGGCGGGCGGAGGCCCTGGAAACGCCCATCGGCTACCTGCCCACGCCGCAATCGATCAATACCCAGGGGCTGGAGCTGGGGAAAGACGAGCTGCAAGCGCTGCTGTCCATAGACTCCGCCGAATGGCGCAAGGAGATGGAAGCGATCGGCGAATACTTTCAGGACTTCGAGCCCCGCCTGCCGCAAGGCTTGCGCCAAATCCAACAGAAGGTGCTTGCCGAGCTGTCGTCCGACTGAGCGGGGCGTGGGCCAAGGCGCAACCGGGCGTCTTGTCGCGGGGAGGAACGGGCGCCCCCTCGCATGGGTGTCGCAGGAGGCGGCCGAGGAACGCGGACCCGCGAGGCGCGGTCGTGGCCGGGCATAGCAAATGGGCCAACATCCAGCACCGCAAGGGGCGCCAGGACGCCCGCCGCAGCCGCCTGTTTTCGCGACTGATTCGGGAGATCTCCGTAGCCGCCCGCCAGGGCGGCCCCAACCCGGAAGGCAACCCCCGCCTGCGGGCGGCAATTGACGCGGCCAACTCCAACAATCTGCCCAAGGACTCCATCGAACGGGCCCTGAACCGGAGCGGCAACGGGGCGGAAAAAGCCCTGGAGGAAGATCGCTACGAAGGCTACGGTCCCGGCGGGGCGGCGGTGATCGTGGACTGCCTGACGAACAACCGCAACCGCGCGGTATCCGAGATCCGCTACGCCTTCAAGAAATGCGGCGGCACCCTGGGCACCGAAGGTTCGGTAAGCCACCTCTTCCGCCGCCTGGGCATCCTGCGCTATCCGCCGGGCACCGACGAGGAGGCGCTGTTCGAGGCGGCGGCCGAGGCGGGCGCGGAGGAAGTGAAGGCCGCCGCCGACGGCCTCATTGAAGTCTGGACATCTCCCGACTCCCTCTTCGAGGCGGCTGGCGTCCTGGAGGCCGCCGGCCACCGGCCACAATACAGCAGGGTCGAACTGCGCGCCCGGGAGACCGTCACGCTGGAGGGGGAACGGGCTGCCGCCGTGCGGCGCCTGCTGGACATGCTGGAAGAACTGGAAGACGTGCAACAAGTGCATTGCAACGCGTCCGTCTCCGGGGCGCACGCGAATGAGGATGTGGCCTGAGGCACGGAACTCCAGCCAGTGCGGAGGAAGCGGCGCAGCGGGAGATCGTACTGGGCATCGATCCGGGCCTGCGTACCACCGGCTACGGGGTGCTGGCAGTCCAGGGGCGGGAGTTGGCATTCCTGGCCAGCGGCGAAGTCTGCCCCCAGGGGCAGGACTTGGCAGTGCGCCTGGCGCGAATCTACTCGGCGCTTTCGGAGGTCATCGAACGCCACCGCCCCGATGCGGCGGCTATTGAAGAGGTCTTTGTCCACCGCAACATGAAGACTGCCCTCAAACTCGGCCAGGCCCGGGGCGCCGCGGTAACGGCTTGCGCCTGCGCCGGCCTGCCGGTCAGCGAATATACCGCCAGCGAAGTGAAGTTGAGTACGGTCGGTTCGGGCCGGGCCGACAAACAACAAGTGCAATACATGGTGCGGATGCTGCTGAAGCTGCGCGCGCCCGTAGGCAGCGATGCCTCGGACGCCCTGGCAGCGGCGATCTGCCATGCCCACCTCAGGCGGTCGCGGCTCCTGGGGGGCCGCGGCAGGGCGCGTGCGCGATGATCGGCAGGCTGCGCGGAATCCTGATCGAGAAGCGCCCGCCCCATCTGCTGCTGGAGTGCGGGGGACTGGCCTACGAACTGGAGGCGCCGATGACCACCTTCTATGCCCTGCCGCCGCCGGGGAACGAAACCGTGTTGCATACCCACCTGGCCGTGCGCGAGGACAGCCTGCGCCTATTCGGTTTCGCCCGCGAAGACCAACGGCGGATGTTCCGACACTTGTTGCGCGTCAACGGGGTGGGGACGCGGCTGGCCCTGGCGATCCTGTCCCGGATGGACACCGAAGAATTCCTCGCCTGCGTCCGCGGTTCAGACCTGGCGGGGCTGACCGTGCTGCCCGGCGTGGGGCGCAAGACCGCGGAGCGCCTGATCGTGGAACTGCGCGACCGGTTGCAGGACTGGCAACCGGAGGCGCCGCCCCGGGAGGGGGAGCGCGGCCGCCCTCTGGCCGACGCCGTCAGCGCGCTGGTGGCGCTGGGCTACGGCAACCGGGAGGCCAAACGTTGCGCCAGCGAGGTGGCCGCGGATGGCATGAGCAGCGAGGCGATCATCCGCGCCGCCCTGCAACGCCTGACCGACGCCGCCGCGCCCGCGTCCCGCGGCGGCCTCACTCGTCGGTGACGCAGCCCTCGGCGGCCGACTTGACGTTCTTAATGTATTTGTAAAGCGTCCCCCGCGTCGCTTTATAAGGCGGCCGGCGCCAGGCCGCGCGGCGGCGCCCGAGTTCCGCTTCGTCCAACCCGACTTGCAGGAGATTGTCCCGCGCGCTGATAGAGACCGGGTCGCCGTCCTGGAGCAAGGCGATGGGCCCCCCCTCCTGGGCCTCCGGCACGATATGGCCAACGATAAAACCGTGCGAACCTCCAGAGAAGCGCCCGTCCGTAATCAAGGCGACTTCCGCACCGAGTCCGGCGCCCATGAGCGCGGCGGTTGGGGTGAGCATCTCCGGCATCCCCGGCCCCCCTTTGGGCCCCTCGTAGCGAATCGCCACCACATCCCCCTTCGCGATGCGCCCCTGCTCCAGGGCGGCCAGCATCTCTTCTTCCGAGTCGAAAACCCGGGCCGGCCCGCGAAAACAGTCCCCCTCCTTGCCGGTGATCTTGGCGACCGCGCCGCCAGGGGCCAGATTGCCCCTCAAGATCTGGATATGCCCTGTGGGCTTGATCGGCCTCTCCATAGGCCGGACGATCTCCTGGCCCGCCTCCAGAGCCGGCGCCGCCTCGAGGTCCTCGCGCAGGGTGCGGCCCGTAACCGTGAGACAGTCGCCGTGCAGCAAACCGTTGCCCAACAACAACTTCAATACGGCCGGCGTACCCCCCGCCCGGTGCAAATCCTCCATGACGTAAACGCCGCTGGGCTTGAGGTCGCAGAGGCAGGGGACGCGGTCGCTGACGGCCTGGAAATCGTCCAGAGACAGCGGTATGCCGGCGGCGCGCGCCATCGCGATGAGATGCAGTACCGCATTGGTCGAGCCCCCCAGCACGGTAACCAGGACCATGGCATTCTCGAAAGATTCCCGGCTCAGGATATCTCGCGGCTTCCGATCAAGCTCCAGCAAGCGGTAGAGCGCCGCGCCCGCCCGCAGACATTCCTCCTCCTTGTCCGGATCGGTCGCCGGCGTCGAAGAACTGTAGGGCAAGCTCATGCCCAGGGCTTCGATGGCCGCCGCCATGGTATTGGCGGTGTACATGCCGCCGCAGGCGCCCGGCCCCGGACAGGCATTGCGCAGGATGCCGCGCCGGGCGTCATCGTCAATCCGGCCGGCGAGAAACTCCCCGTAACTCTGGAAGGCGGAAATCACGTCCACCTTGTCGCCGCGGTAACGCCCTGCCCGGATGGTGCCGCCGTAAACCATCAGCGCCGGGCGATCCACCCGGGCCATGGCCATGAGCACGCCCGGCATGTTCTTGTCGCAGCCCGGCAACGAGACGTTCGCGTCGTACCATTGGGCCTGCATGACCGTCTCCACGGAATCCGCGATCAGGTCGCGCGACTGCAGCGAGAAGCTCATGCCCTCGGTGCCCATGGAAATGCCGTCGCTGACGCCAACGGTATTGAAGCGCAGCCCCACCATCCCGGCCTTCTCCACCCCTTGCTTGACCTTCTCCGCCAGGCGCAACAGGTGCATATTGCAAGTATTGCCCTCGTACCATACGCTGGCGATGCCCACCTGCGGCTTCCGCAGATCGGAGTCGCTGAGACCGACCCCATACAACATGGCCTGCGAGGCGCCTTGCGAGCGCGGCAGCGTGATGCGGGAACTGTAACGATTCAGGCGGCGGCCCACGGCGGTCCTCCCTGTACGTGGCAATGGCGGATTCCTTTAGAATAACAGAATGGGAGCAATAAATTGACTGCCGCGGCCCTCAGGCCCGCCTATCGCGAATTGCTGGCGGAGATGATACGCCTGCCCTCGATCAGCAGTGCCGATCCCCGTTTCGACCAAGGCAACCGCGCCGTCGCCGAGCTGCTGGCGCAACGCCTCGAGGAAGCCGGGTTTGCGGTCGAGACGATGCCGCTGCCCTACCACCCGGACAAATGCAATGTACTTGCCCGGCGCGGCGAGGGCGAAGGAGGCCTGGTGCTGTCCGGCCACCTGGACACCGTGCCCTGCGACGAGGCGGCCTGGAGCCAGGATCCCTTCCGCCTAACCGAGCGCAACGGGAAACTCTACGGTTTGGGCGTCTGCGACATGAAAACATTCTTTCCCATCGTCTTCGAGGCCCTGGAGGAGCTGGACCTGGGGCGCCTGCAATGCCCCCTGTACGTCCTCGCCACCGCCGACGAGGAAAGTTGCATGGGCGGCATCCGGGCGCTGCAAAGCAGCGGCCGGCGCCTGGGTCGCTACGCCCTGATCGGAGAACCGACATCGCTGGTCCCGGCCTACGCGCACAAAGGCGTACTGATGGAGCGGTTGCGCCTGGTCGGGCGCAGCGCCCATGCCAGCCGGCCAGAACTCGGCTGCAGCGCCCTGGAGGGCATGCACACGCTGATCACGGCCCTGTTGCAATGGCGGCGCGAGCTGCAGGAGAGCTACCGGGACGAAGATTTCCACCAGCCCGTGCCCACCTTGAACCTGGGCAGCATCCATGGCGGCGACAACGCCAACCGGGTCTGCGGCGCCTGCGAACTGAGCATAGACATACGCCTGCTGCCCGGCATGTCCCCCGACGGTCTGCGCCGGGAGCTGGCGCAACGGGGGCGCCGCGCCATACAAGGCAGCGGCCTGTGCCTGAAGCAACAACCGCTGTTCGAGGGGCTGCCGGCCATGCGCACCCCGCCCACGGAGCCGATCATTCGCCTGGCGGAGGAACTCAGCGGCCACCCCTGCCGCTCGGTGTCCTTCGCCACCGAGGGCAGCTTCCTGAACGCCATGGGGACGAGCAGCGTGATCCTGGGACCCGGCGACATTGCCCAGGCCCACAGCGCCGACGAATACCTGTGCGCCGACCGAATCCCCGCTATGGTTCGGATCGTCAGGGGCATGGTGCAACGTCTGTGCCTGCAGTAAACACCGCGAGCGCCGGGAGAGATGCCGGGAGAGATGCCGGGCCGGCGGAATTCGTGCGCTGGTTTCGCGCCGCCGCGCCCTATATCCGCGGCCACCGCGGGAGCTGCTTCGTCGTGTACCTGGACGGCGTCCCCTCCGGCTCGAAGACCGTGGCATCCGTGGCCCAGGACCTCGCGTTGCTGCATAGCCTGGGGATCGGCCTGGCGCTACTCTACGGCACGCGCCCCCGGATTGACGAATTGCTGCAAGCGCGCGGTCTGCAGCCGCGCTATTGCGAAGGGCTGCGCGTAACCGACGAGCAGGCCCTGGAATGCGCCAAGCAGGCGGCGCTGGCCATGCGCATGGAATTGGAATCGCTGCTGTCCATGGGGGTGCCGAACACGCCGATGGCCGGCACTCCCATCCGCACCGGCTCGGGGAACTTCCTGCACGCCCTGCCGATGGGGGTGCTGGGAGGCGTAGATTGCCACTACACGGGCAAGGTACGCCGTGTGGATGCGGACGCGATTCGAATGCAGTTGCAGGGCGACGCCGTGGTGACGATCCCGCCGCTGGGGTATTCGGCTACCGGCGAGGTATTCAATGTCAGCGCCGCCGAAGCGGCCCTGCAAGTCGCCGGCGCCCTGCGCGCGCGGAAGCTGATCTTCCTGGTGTCCGGCGGCCTTGCCGACGCCGAGGGACGTCCATGGCGGGAACTCTCCGTCGAGGAAGGCCGCCGCATGCTGGCCCGGGCCGATATGCCCGCACCCGCGGCCCGCTGGCTTGGACTGGGCATTCGGGCCTGCGAGGCCGGCGTGCAACGGGCGCATGTGCTCGACCAGGATCGGGAAGGCGCGCTACTGGCCGAACTGTTCAGCCGGGACGGCATCGGGGCGATGATCAGCGCCGAACGGTTCGACGAAATACGCCAGGCCGGACGCGAAGACCTGGGGGGCATACTGGAACTCGTGCTGCCGCTGGCGCAGGAAGGCGCACTGTTGCCGCGGCCCCGCGGGCGCCTCGAATCGCGGCTGGACGACTTCATCGTCCTGATGCGCGACAGGGTGGTAATCGGCTGCGCCGCCCTGCGGCTCTATGATGGCGCAGAGGCCGCCGCCGAGATCGAATGCCTTGCGGTGCGCCCCGAATACCGGGGTCAGGGCCGGGGCGAAACCTTGTACCGGGCGCTGGAACGCCGGGCGCGGCAGGCGAATGCCAGAGATCTGTTCGCGCTCACCACCCGGACCGCGCACTGGTTCCTGGAGCGCGGTTTCGCCGAAGTGGCGCCCGAGCGGCTACCGCCCTCCCGTCGCCAGGAGTACAATCGCGGTCGCAACTCCAAGGTGTTGCACAAACACCTCAACAACTCCTGAGCAAGACGCTGGCGCCTGGCAAGCGGCAGGGACGGTAACAACGATATGGCAGGGAAAAGCGTCATTGTCGTCGGCACCCAGTGGGGAGACGAGGGCAAAGGCAAGGTCGTGGACCTGTTGACGGACCGGGCGGACGCCGTGGTCCGCTTCCAGGGAGGGCACAATGCCGGCCATACCGTGGTGATCGGCGGCCGCCGCACCGTGCTGCACCTGATCCCCTCCGGCATCCTGCGCGAGCAAGCGCTCTGTCTGATCGGCAACGGCGTGGTGCTGAGTCCCCAGGCCCTGCTGGAAGAGATCGCCTCTCTGGAGGAGCATGGCGTCGAAGCCCGGTCCCGGCTGCGGATCAGCGCCGGCTGCACCCTGATCCTGCCTTACCACATGGCTCTGGACCGGGCCCGCGAACGCAAACGCGGCAACTCGGCCATCGGCACCACCGGACGCGGCATCGGTCCGGCATACGAAGACAAGGCGGCGCGGCGCGCCCTGCGCGTGGCCGACCTCTTCGACCCCGGCGGCGGCTTGGCCGCCAAGCTGGAGGCTGTCCTGGACTACCATAACTTCGCCCTGCAGGGCTATTACGGCGAGCCGCCGCTGAACCGGGAGGCCATCCTGGAACAACTGCTGGAACAGAGCGGCCAACTGCAGCCCATGGTCGCCGATGTCGCCGCCGAACTGCACCGCCTGCAGGACGCGGGCGCCGACCTCCTGTTCGAGGGCGCACAAGGGACCCTGCTGGATATCGATCACGGCACCTATCCCTTCGTCACTTCTTCCAACACCACCGCCGGCGGCGCGGCGACCGGCAGCGGCGTCGGCCTGCAAAGCTTCGACCACGTACTGGGGATCACCAAGGCATATACCACGCGCGTCGGCTCCGGCCCGTTCCCCACCGAGCTGTTCGGCAAACAAGGCGAGCGGCTGGCCCGCCGCGGCAGCGAGTTCGGCGCCACGACCGGACGCCGCCGCCGCTGCGGGTGGTTCGACCTCGCATCATTGCGGCGCTCCTGCCGAATCAACGGCCTTTCCAGCCTGTGCATCACCAAGCTGGACGTGCTGGACGGCCTGGAGACAATCCGGGTCTGCACGGATTACCGCTACGGCGGCGAGACGCATGCCGCACTACCCTTTACCGCCGACAATATCGAAGAATGCCAGCCGGTTTACCGCGAACTGCCGGGCTGGCCGGATTCTACGCTGGGGATTACGGAGTGGGCTGCGCTACCCGACGGGGCGCAGGCCTACCTGCGGCACATTGAGGACAGCGTCGGCATCCCCATAGACATCGTTTCTACGGGGCCGGATCGGGAGGAGACGATCCTGCTTCGCCATCCTTTCGATCCTGACTGAGGCCCCGCAGACGAACGGCCGCCTGCACCATGTTCGCCAGCGCGGCGCGGGTCTCCGGCCAGGCGCGGGTTTTCAGGCCGCAGTCGGGATTCACCCATAGCCGTTGCGGCGGGATCCGCCGGACGGCCTCCTGCAACAGCGCCAGGAACTCTTCCCGGGCGGGCACCCGCGGAGAATGGATATCGTAGATCCCGGGGCCGATCTCGTTGGGGTAATCGAAATCGCGGAACACCTCCAGCAATTCCATGTCGGAGCGCGCTGTCTCTATAGTGATCACGTCGGCATCCAGGCGCGCGATCGACTCGATGATGTCGTTGAACTCGCTGTAGCACATGTGCGTGTGGATCTGCGTACTGTCCTGGACGCCGCTGGAGGCCAGACGAAAGCACTGCACCGCCCAATCCAGGTAGCCTTGCCACTGGGCGCGCCGCAGCGGCAGCCCCTCGCGGAACGCGGGCTCGTCAATCTGGATGATGCCGACCCCCGCTCGTTCCAGATCCTGCACCTCATCGCGCAGGGCCAGGGCAATCTGCCGGCAGATCTCGCTGCATTCCAGGTCGTCGCGGGCAAAGGACCAACGAAGGATCGTGGCGGGGCCGGTCAACATCCCTTTCACCGGCTTGTCGGTGCAGCCCTGGGCATGGCGGATCCAAGCCACCGTTATCGGCTTGGGACGGTAAACGTCTCCATAGACGATCGGCGGCTTGACGCAACGCGAACCGTAGCTCTGAACCCAACCGTGCGCGGAAAAGGCGAAGCCGGCCAGCGCCTCTCCGAAGTACTCCACCATGTCGTTGCGCTCGGGCTCGCCATGCACCAGCACATCCAGGCCCAATTCTTCCTGTAGCGCCATGTTGCGGGAGATCTCCCCGCGCATCCGGTCCTGGTATTCCGCCTCGCCGATCTCCCCGTCCCGGTGGCGGCGGCGCGCCACGCGTATCTCCGCCGTCTGCGGGAAGGAACCGATGGTAGTGGTGGGGAACGGCGGCAACCGCAGACGCTCGCGCTGCAACCGCGAGCGTACGGAAAAAGGAGACTGGCGCTGGGCCATGCCGTCATGGACAGCCGCCGCGCGCTCCCGGACTTCCGGGCGGCGAGTGCGCCCCGAATCCCTGCGGGCCGCGAGGGCCGCGGCGCTCTCCTCCAGGGCCCGGCGCATATCGGCGGCGTCCCCATCGCCGTTCAGGCACCGCGTCAGCGATGCGACCTCGCGCACCTTCTGCACCGCAAAGGCGAGCCAACTCTTCAATTCCGGCTCCATCCCGGTCTCCCGTTCCAGGTCCACCGGCACGTGCATCAGCGAACAACTGGGCGCAAGCCACAGGCGATCCCCCAACTGCCGGTGCAGATCGTCCAGTTCGCGCAGGACGGCCCGCAGATCGCAACGCCAGATATTGCGGCCGTCCACCACGCCCAGGGAAAGCGTCCGTTCCGAACCCAGGCCCGCCAGCACTTCCGGCAGGGGGTCTCGGCCCCGCACCCGGTCCAGGTGCAAACCGTGCACCGGGAGGTCCAGGGCCAGGGCCAGGTTATCCTCCAAGCCGCCAAAATAGGTGGCGAGCAACAACTTCGTCCCACAGCCGGAGAGCGCCTCGTAGGCCGTGCGAAAAGCGCGCCGCCAAGGCTCCGGCAGGTCCAGAATCAGGATGGGTTCGTCCACCTGCACCGTGCCAATGCCAGTGGCGGCGAGCCGCTCCAAGATACTGGCATATACCGGCAACAGAGCCGGCAGCAGGGACAGCCGGTCGAATCCCGAGTCCGGCCCCTTCCCCAGCCAAAGGTAGGTAAGCGGGCCGATCAGCGCGGCTTTGACCTCGCCGGCCTCGCCGCAGGTATCGCGGGCCGCCTCCACCTCGGCGAACAACCCCAGGTGGGACAGACGGAACCCCTGTCCCGGCTCGAATTCGGGGACAATGTAGTGGTAATTGGTGTCGAACCACTTGGTCATCTCGCAGGCGCGCGCATCTTCGCCGGTGGGCGCGCGACCGCGAGCCATGCGAAAGTACGTATCTATATTCTCCGCCGCACCGGCACGAAACCGCTCCGGCACCGCCCCCAGCATGAAACTGTGATTGAGCACCTGGTCGTACCAGGCGAAGTCGCCGGCGGTAATCAGAGACAAGCCGGCCTCGCGTTGCAACTGCCAGTGCCGCCGGCGCAGCTCCTGACCCCCTTGCAGCAATTGTCGGCGGTCGCATGCGCCCTGCCAGTAGGACTCCGTCAGACGCTTTAATTCCCGATCGGCCCCGATCCTCGGAAACCCCAGATTATGCGCGATTGCCATATTTCCCCCTATTTTGCCAATTGCCGGCGGACCGCTCGCAAGGATAACGTCCATGGGCCTGCCCGCCCTCCCGGCGCTCGTTCATTAGCACTCCCGATGCCAACGCATGTATGATCGGTGGTCGGCAAATAGTGCCGAGGAGAGGACTTGAACCTCCACGGGGTCGCCCCCACTAGCACCTGAAGCTAGCGCGTCTACCGATTCCGCCACCTCGGCTATACGGGAGACAATCCGCACGACGCGCGCATTGCCGATGTTCGAGGAGTCCGCAAGGAGATGGAAAATTAACGGGACTATCCCATGATGTCAACATGTGCCCGGTCATCACAAGCCGTTACGCAACCGAAGGGAAGAAAAGCGGCTCTTACGCACCACTCCCCCCTTGAGGGGGAGTCGGCAAGACGAGGGCGCAAGCCCGA
>JAPPQA010000199.1 GCA_028817255.1 Gammaproteobacteria bacterium
CTCCACGGCCATGCCGTCGTGGGAGACTTCCCAACCCGCCTCCTGCACCGCCCGCCGCTCGGGGCTGTCCTCCAGCAGAATGGGATTGGTGGTGTTGATGTGGATGAAAATCTTGCGCCGCACGTCGAGATCGCGGAAGGCGGCGAGTGTGCCCTCCTCTCCCGAAACGCTCATGTGCCCCATGCGCTTGCCGGTCTTGACGCCGACGCCGTCGCGGATCATCTCGTCGTCCACCCACAACGTGCCGTCGAAAAAGACCATATCCGCACCCCGCAATCGCTGGGCCAGCTCCGGGGGCATGGCGGCGCAACCGGGGATATAAAAGAAGCGCCGCTCCCCCTCCCGAATCTCCAGGGCAATGGTGTCTTCGGCCACCGAGCCGAAGCCCTCCTCTTCCTTCTTCTCCAGCCACAAGGCTACTTTGCCGGGTACGGCGAAGGGCACGACCTCGATCCCGGCGGCTGCGCCGTCGGGGTAGCGCAACTCCGTCGGGCTCTCCAGCACCAGGGGTTCCCGCCGCACGAATTCCGGGTTCAGCACGTTGAACACGGGATTGGCCGCCAGCACCTCCAGCACCCGGCCGGTGCCGTAAAGGCGCAGCGGCTGGGATTCGCGCAGGTTCAGCAACCCGGCGATATGATCGACGTCGGCATTGGTGAGCACCGCGCCCTGGATCGGCGAGGCCCGCAAGGGGCCCTCCGCGGGCGGCTGCAAGATCGGGTTCTCCCCGATCTGCTGCCGCAGGTCGGGAGAGGCGTTGAGCAGAAACCAGCGCGCGCCGTCCGCGCTCAGCGCGACCGAAGACTGGGTGCGGGCGCGGGCATCTCCCCGGCGGGCGCTCCTGCTGTTGGGGTGGTTGCAATTCCACTGCGGATAACCGCCGCCGGCGGCCGCGCCCAGCACTCGTAACTTCATTGCCGCTCAGAACCCCGCATCAGGCCTCGGCATCGGCCTCGGCATCGGCCTTGGCCGCAGGCGATTCCGCCGCCGGCGCGCGCCCGCTCCAGTCCTGCCCCACCCAGCGCTCGCGCCCGCCCTGGCGGGCATATTCTTTTTTCCAGAACGGCGCGCGCGCCTTCAATTCTTCCAGGAGAAAGCGGCAGGCGGCGAAGGCCGGCGCCCGGTGCCGCGCCCACACGGCAATCAGCACAATGGATTCTCCCGGCACGACCTCGCCCACGCGGTGCAACAGCAACGCATCGCGCAACTCCCAGCGCTCGCGGGCGCGCCCCGCGATTCGGCGCAGAAAGTCTTCCGTCATCCCGGGATAGTGCTCCAGATAGATCCGCTCCACCGCCTCCGCCTCGCCGTCGTTGAGATCGCGCATGCTGCCGGAGAACAGGGCGCAGGCCCCGTAGCTGCCCGCCGCCAGCAGGGACTGCTGAGAGGCCAGTTCCCGGAACTCGTCGAAGGGGCGCTCGCGCAGCTCGATCCGCATCGCCTCAGCCTCCGGTCACGGGAGGGAAAAAAGCCACCTCGTCGCCGTCCTGCAGCCGCGCTTGCATCCCGACATGCTCCCGGTTGACCGCCGCCAGGAATTCCTGTCCCGGCGGCAACTCCTGCCCGGCCGCCAGGCGCTGCCACAACTGCAGGACGCTGCTGCCCTCCTCCAGCCGCGCCTCTTCCTCGCCGCGGCCCATGCATTCCCGCAGGCTGGCAAAATATCTGACCTTGACCGAGATCGTCATAACGGAACACAAGATACCCCCGAAGGGACGAGGCTGACAAGCGCCGCGCCGACGTTATGACGTTATACTGAGCGGCAGGGAACCCGCCGCATGACCGAGTTGACGCATTTCGACCCCCGGGGAGCGGCCCGCATGGTAGATGTGGGCGACAAGCGCGTGACCCGGCGCGCGGCGCTGGCGGAGGGTCGCATCCTGATGCAGGCGCAAACCCTGCGGAAGATCCGGGAGGGCGGGCACGGCAAGGGCGATGTCCTGGGAGTGGCGCGGGTGGCCGGGATCATGGCCGCCAAGCGCACCGCAACGCTGATCCCCCTGTGCCACCCCTTGTGCCTGACCCGCGTCGAGTTGGACTTTTCCCTGCACACGGAACAGGCGCCGTCCGTGCACTGCCTGGCGCGGGTGGAGACCCGAGAGCGGACGGGAGTGGAAATGGAGGCGCTGCTGGCGGTGCAGACCGCACTGTTGACCATCTACGACATGTGCAAGGCCGCGGATCGGGGCATGACCATAGACGGCGTGCGCCTGCTGGAAAAGTCCGGCGGCCGTTCGGGCGCCTGGCGGCGCGTCCCGGAGGCGCCGCCCCGCGCGCCCCGCCCCACCCGCAAAGGCCGCGTTAATCGTACTTGAGGTAGCGAAAGCGGGGATCGTCCGGCGTCCCCTCCAGGGCGCTGCCTTCTTCGGCGCCCGGCTGCCACATGATGACCTCTTCAATCTTTTGCGCCAGCGCGAAGTCCTTCTCGGTGACTCCCTTGGCGGCATGGTTCATCAGCTTGACGATCACGAAGGCGTAGGAGGCGCTCAGATCGGGGTGGTGAAAGGCGGCCTCGGCCAAGTGGCCGATGGTGTTGATCGCCATCAGCGTCCCCTTCCAGCCGCTGGTCTTGTAACGGCGGCGAATCCAGCCCTTCTCGTAGTACCACTGCGGCAACTCGGCCTCCAGCCGCGCCTTGATCTCCTCCTCGGAATAGACCTCGTCCGCCTTCTTGCTGCGCCATTGCGCCATTGCCTACGCACCCCCCTGCGGCAACTTGCCGCCGTTCACGCCAGCCACTATAGCATATTTGCCGCCGCCGACCGCGGCGCCGGCAAGGACGAAGAACCGCGTACCGGGATGCGCGCCCGGATGCGGGAGACGCAGCCGGCCTCCAGGCGCCCTGTACGCCCGCCGCGGCACAACGCGCCGCGAAACCCCAGGTAATCGGGCCGCAACTCCAACAGGGCGGGGATGTCTCCCTCCGCCAGAGAACCGGCCAACCCGCACAGCAGGCCGGCGGCGCGCGCCTGCGCCACGAAGCGCCGCAAACGGACAGGCCGCAGGCGCCTGGGCAAGGGAGGCGCCTCCTTCTCCCGCGTATCCAGCATCGCCCCGAAGGCGCCTGCCGCCGCCTGCCGCCGCAGGCAGGCCAGGGACGGCACTCCGCCTTCCGCCAGATAAACCAGCACGACCCGCAATCCCCGGCCGCGCAGGCGCCGCAACAACGGCGGCAACTCCGGGTTCGGGTCGGCGGCGTACAGACCCACCTTGAGCAGCGCGACCCCGGCGGCGGCCGCCGCCTGCGCCGCAACAGCCAGACCCGCCCAGGACAGAGGCGGCTCGCCGATCGCGGCGCTGACCGGCAGGCGCGCGCCATAGCGCCGACTCACGGCGCGCAATACGGCCGCCGGCGGCACGCCCAGCGCCCCGCCGGCCGGCTCCTTCAAGTCGAGAATATCGGCGCCGCCGCCGACGGCGATCTCCGCCTCCCGTAAATCGCGCACGCTGGCGAGCATCCGCGTCAAGGCGGCGCGCTCCTTCCTGCCCGAGCCGGCGCCCGATGTTCGCGGACTCGGGCAAGCAGCCACTCCCAGGCCAGCAATTCTCGCTCGCCCGCGGTCTTCTCCACGGCGACGCCCAGGGACGCGAGACCGCGGTCCACCTCCGCCGCGGACAGCAGGTGCAGCCGGCTAACCAGGATCGCCGCTTCGATCACCGCCGCCTGGGCGCGGTTGAACCCACGGAACGGCAAGTGCCCTTCGGCATGAACCTCCTGGCAAGAGAAGCGGGGCCGTTCCGGATCTTCCTCGCATTCGAGCACCCGCAGTTCGCTGTGCGCCAGCGCATCCCGCAACCGCGGTACGCCGACCACCGCGGAAGACGTGGTGGGCCAATCTGCGCGGCCGGTCAGGCAGCCGGCGAACACGCGCACGTCGTCGCAGAAATTCACCACTGCCTCCGGATGCGCCCGCAAATTTTCCAGGGTCCGGGACGGGCGATACGGCGCCAGGAGAAAGCGATTGTCCTGCCGGCGCACC
Organism: Gammaproteobacteria bacterium; assembly: GCA_028817255.1. NCBI lineage: Bacteria > Pseudomonadati > Pseudomonadota > Gammaproteobacteria > Candidatus Porifericomitales > Candidatus Porifericomitaceae > Candidatus Porifericomes > Candidatus Porifericomes azotivorans. The sequence goes on from JAPPQA010000199.1 coordinate 3,981, forward strand.
CCCATGGGCGCCAGGTGCACCGCGCCGCCGGGATCGCGGGTGCCGACGATCGCCTCGCGGATCATCCTGACTGCCGCGCCCGGCGCTGCCGGCGGGAGGCCTGCAGGGTCGTGCCTTCTGTCGCCGCCGCATTCCCTTCCTCATCTTCGAACCCCGCCCGTTTGCGGCGGGCAGGAGGCAGCGCGGCGCCCCAGTCCAGCATCCGGTCCTGCCGGTACCGCTTGCCGAGCTGCCAGGCGATCTGGGCGCGGGCAAGCTCCACCCCCATGTAGAAGGCGTGGGGGGCGTCCTCCTGCAAAGAGGCCAATTCGGGGAACAGGGCAAAGGGATCGCGCCCCCGGTGCAGGCCGTCGCGGTTAAACACGAACAGGCCTTCCTCAGCCAACCGGATACGGTAACTGGGGTCCCGGATGCGGGCCGCCAACTCGGCGATATCCTCCTGCGTATCGAACAGAGGCCGGCGCTCGTGGATACCGGTCAGCGCAGTAGAGTAGCCTTTGGGCACGCTCCGCTCTTCGCGGGCGGCATACAGGATGCGCCGCGCCCGGTCCGCCTCGTAAATCGCCGAGCGCGCGTGCGGGCTGACCTCGGTGCTCAAGATGGCGGTCGCCTGCAGTTCGGAGGCCACCCCCATAAGCAGGGCGTTGATCCCGCCGGTATCCGCCTCGGTCAGTTCGGTGAGGTTGCCCACCCCCATCATGATCTCCACCTCCGGGAAGCGCCGCCGCAGATTGCGGTAGCGCACCAGGGACTCGGTAAAGCCGAAATGGATCGGATCGAGTATGCTGTCGGCAAGACAGCGCCGTCCGCGCTGCTGCATCCAGTCGAGAGCCCGGTACAGCGAAGAGATCCCGCCGCCGCCGGGGATCACGATTGGCACGGACGCCACCTCTTCGGCGATCCAGAGGGTCTTCTCGCACAAGCTGAGCATGTAGTCCGCACCGGCGCGACCGGCGCGCAAGAGCTCTCCCTCTTCCATCGTATCCACGCTCACCTCCATGCCTTCCGCATGCAGGGCCTGTATCGCCTCTTCCAGGCGCGGGAAGGGCCTGCCCGGCAGAAAACCCAGGTCTATGACGTCCGCCCCGTCCTCGCGGTAGCGCTGCGCCCGTTGCACGATCCGGGAAACCGGCAGGATCGGCGCATCCACGATCTCCGCGAAGATACGTACATCGTAGCGGTCCAGGCGAGGGGGCGGCCGGCGCCCCCGCCCCAAAAACTCCGGCAAGTCCTGCAGTTCCGCCGGACCTCGAGCCACCGCCACCCCGAGCTGCTCCGACACCGCCGCCAGGTCGCCGCCACAGAGCCCCGGCACGATCACCCGGCCGACCCCCTGCACATCCTCCTTTTTGAGCCGCCGCCGGATCATATCCGCGGTCATCAACGCCGCCACGCTGACACCGATGTTGCGTACCTCGTAGTCATCGGCGGAGGGCGGCAGGGAGTCCAACATGCGGCGCAAGCCCGCCTCGGCCAGCCGCCCCGTAAGGAAAAGGATGCGCATAACGTAGATTATTGTAGTACCCCAACACCCCCCGGCAAACAAACCCGGGGCGGAGCGAGGGATGCCGGTACCCGTCGCGGGCGCGCGGCAAATGGCGTAAGAAACGATGTGCAAGGCGCGGGGCAAACTTGGAGAACCCCAACATATTGGCGTAAATCCTGCACCTGGCACGGCCCCGCCGGTTGTTATCCACCACTTCGGGCCGCCCACGCGCACGGCGCCAAAGGCTGCTGCCCGAACCCCCGCCCTGGCAACTTCGCAAAATCTCCACGCAGATCACTTTGCAGCACCCTTTCGCAAGGACAACCGCCCCATCATGCCAGGGCGCCCTCCGTAATTGGCACACGTATTGCTTTATTACATGGCGATGGGATGCAAAACGGCTCCCAGCCACTGGCGCGGCATAGGCCCGCCGTCCGATTCGCTATGAGGAGGAAGTCATCATGAAGTGGGATACCCCAGAATACAGCGACATCCGCTTCGGTTTCGAAGTGACGATGTACATCAACAACAAGTAACCCTTGTTGTTTTCCGGAGTCGGGGCGGCAGAAATGCCGCCCAGACTTTTTATTTCCCTCCCCCTTCGCCTCATCGGACGCAAACCCGCAAACAGGCGCCGAACCCGCCCCCCCAAAGACCCGAATCATGTTGCAGCCAACCGCATCGGCGGGACCCGAAACCGCAAACGAAAAACCCTGGACGCGCCAGGAATTCGAGGCCAAATTGCGTTCCAGGGAAAGCCTCTACCACATCCACCATCCCTTCCACGTGCGCATGAATACCGGCAAACTGGAACGCAAGGCCGTGCGCGGATGGGTGGCGAATCGCTTTTATTACCAAGTCAGCATCCCGGTCAAAGACGCCGCCATCATGGCCAACTGCCGGGAGACCGCGGTGCGCCGCCAGTGGCTCCAACGCATCGTGGACCACGACGGCGGCGCCGATGGCGAAGGCGGGATCGAAGCCTGGCTGCAACTCGGCGAGGCAGTGGGCCTCACGCGCGAAGAGTTGCGATCCGAACAGCATGTGCTGCCGGGAGTCCGCTTCGCCGTGGACGCCTACGTCAACTTCGCCCGGCGCGCCACCTGGCAGGAGGCGGTCTGCTCCTCGCTCACCGAGCTTTTCGCGCCGCGAATCCACCAGCGCCGCCTCGAGAACTGGCCCAAGCACTACCCCTGGATCCAGGAGCAAGGCTACAATTACTTCCGCAAGCGTCTTGCCGAGGCGCGCCGCGACGTGCAACACGGGCTGGAAGTCACGCTGGACTACTTCCGAACGCGGGAACAGCAGGACCGCGCCCTGAACCTCCTGCAATTCAAGCTGGACATCCTGTGGACCATGTTGGACGCTATGTGGATGGCCTATGTGGAAGACCGCCCACCCTATCACTGCTGCGAGGCGGTGGAGCCGCGACCGGCGCCATGACCGCGGAAACCGCCGCGACGCTGGAGCCGGTAGCCGTCCCGCGGCTCGCCCCCACCTTCCGTCTGCAATGGGAAGAGGCGCAGGGCTGCTACGTCATCCTCTACCCGGAGGGCATGGTCCAGTTGAGCCGCAGCGCCGGCGAAATCCTGCGGCGTTGCGACGGCAAGAGCAGCGTTGGCGAAATCATCCAGGAACTGCGGTCGGCTTACGAAAACGCGGACCTGGCACAAGATGTGCTTCAATTCTTGCAAAAGGCGAAAGACAATGGATGGATTCGAACTGGACAAGGCGAACAAAAATAACGCGGCGGGCAAACCGCTCTGGCTGCTGGCGGAACTGACCTACCGCTGCCCCCTGCAGTGCCCCTACTGCTCCAACCCGGTGGAGATCGCAAAGTACCGGGACGAATTGGACACAGCGGACTGGCTCCGGGTGTTGCGCGAGGCGCGGGCCATGGGCGCCACGCAGCTCGGCTTCTCCGGCGGCGAACCGCTGGTGCGCCGCGATCTGGAAGAACTGATCGGCGAGGCGCACCGGCTGGGCTATTACAGCAACCTGATCACTTCCGGCGTCGGAATGGACGAGGAGCGCGTCAAACGCTTCAAGGAAGCGGGGCTGGAACACATCCAGATCAGTTTCCAGGCAAGCAACGAGGAATTAAACAACTATCTCGGCGGCAGCAAAAGCTTCCAGCACAAGCTGGAGATGGCCCGCGTCGTCAAGAAATACGAATACCCCATGGTGCTCAATATCGTCCTGCACCGCAAGAACATAGACCAGATTCGCGACATCTTGGACATGACCGTCGCCCTCAAGGCGGACTACGTGGAACTGGCCAGCACCCAGTACTACGGCTGGTCCCGCGTCAACGTGGACGCGCTGTTGCCGACCCGCGCGCAACTCGAGAACGCCGAGCGGGTGGCGAAGGAATACCAGGAGCGAATGCGGGAGCGGATGAAGATCATCTACGTCATCCCGGACTACTATGCCAAGCGCCCCAAGGCCTGCATGAACGGCTGGGGGAACATTTTCCTGACCATCGCGCCGGACGGCACCGCCCTGCCCTGCCACGCTGCCGGACAGTTGCCCATCTCCTTCCCCAACGTGCGCGACCATGGCATAGACTGGATCTGGAACGAGTCCGAGGGCTTCAACCACTACCGCGGCTTCGACTGGATGCGCGAACCCTGCCGCTCCTGCCCGGAGCGCTTCAAGGACTTCGGCGGCTGCCGTTGTCAGGCATTCATGCTGACCGGCCATGCCGCCAATGCCGACCCGGTCTGCGACAAGTCCCCCCATCATAAGGACTTGGTGACCGATGTCGAACGAATCGGCCGCTTGGCCGACCGTAAAGAGGCCGAGGCTCGTCCCATCCTCTTCCGCAACATGCGCAACTCCCGACAGCTGATGCAGAACCGCTAACCCCCGCGGCGCCCGGCAAAGAAATATCCGACAAATAAAGACGCCGCTAAAGATGCCGTAGATAAAGGCGGCGCACAGGGCCATCAAAACAGAGCCCGAATCCGTTCATTGTTCAGAAGCTTCCGAAAATAATTCAGGCGCCCGCGGCGCACTGCCGGAGGCGCCAGGAGAGAGCCGCCGCCTGCCGATTGGCGCGCACGTCATGGACGCGGAAAATCCGCACGTCCTGCCACACCCCCAGCGCCGTAGTGGCGCAGGTCGCGCCAACCAATTCCGCCCCCGCCACCGTCCCGCAGGCCGCTTGCATAAAGCGCTTGCGGCTGGCGCCGAGCAGCAACGGGCAGCCCAGCGTTGCCAGCCTGCGCAGACCGCGCAGCAAGGCCAGGTTATGCTCCACCGTCTTACCGAAACCGATCCCGGGATCCAGGACCAGCTGTTCTTCCGGCACACCCGCAGCCACCGCCGCCCGCACGCGCCCCAGCAGGAATTGCCGCACTTCTTCGACCACGTCGTCGTAACGCGGGGCTTCCTGCATAGTCCGCGGCGTACCCCGCATGTGCATCAACACCAGCGGCAAGCCGCGGTTGGCCGCCAGGGCGAAGATTCCCGGATCGTCGCGCCCGGCCGACACATCGTTGAGCATATCCGCCCCGGCCCGCACGGCGGCGGTCGCCACTTCGCCCAGGCTGGTATCTATGCTGATCCGTACGCCGTCCGGCAACTGCGCGCGCAATGCGCGAATAACCTCCAATACGCGCCGGCACTGCTCGGCGGCCGGTACCCGTTCGGCGCCCGGCCGCGTGGACTCGCCGCCCACATCTATGATATCCGCCCCCTCCTCTGCCATGCGCAGACCATGCGCCAGCGCTTGCTCCGGCGCCAGATAGCGCCCCCCGTCGGAGAAACTGTCCGGCGTCAGGTTGAGTATCCCCATGATCAAAGGGCCCTCCGAATCCCCTGCCGGATGCCACCAGGCACCGCTCATGCCAGGATCTCCGCCATGCGGTCCGTGGCCGCCAGCAGAGCCTGCGCCATAGCCGGCTCGGACGCCAAGTGCCCCGCCTCGGGTACAAACACCAGCTCCGACATGGGCAGGGCGCGGTGCAACTCCCAGGAAGCAGAGGGCAAACAGGTCAGGTCACGCCGGCCATGGATCAAAGTCACCGGCACCTTCGGCAACCGCGGCAGGTCGGCCAGAATCTGCCCCTCGCGCAGGAAATATCCGTGCCGGGCATAGTGCATCTCAATGCGCGCCCGGCGCAGCAGCTCCTCCGTATCTTCCTCCGCATCGCCGCCCTCGCCGCCCGCCGGCAGGTTCCAGGTCACCACCCGCCCCGACCAGTCCGCCCAGGCGCGCGCCGCCTGCAAGCGCCGCTCGGGGCCGCCCTCCAGGACCGCCGCCGCCAGAGCCGCCAGCGGGTCGCCGCGCTCCGCTTCCGGCAAAGCTTGCAACAGGCGCTGCCAATCGTCGGGAAAGAACTGCTCCGCCCCGCCGCCGGCGACCCAGTCCACATCGCGCCGCCGGGCCAAAAAACTGCCGCGCAGGATTAACCCCAGTACGTGTTCCGGGTGCGTCTCGGCATACGCCAGGGCCAGGGTCGCCCCCCAGGAACCGCCATATACCAGCCAACGCTCGATCCCGAAGTGCAGACGCACCGCCTCCATATCCTCCACCAATGCCTGCGTAGTGTTGTACTCCAGGCGGCCGGCAGGCAGAGAACGGCCGCTGCCGCGCTGGTCGAAGATCGCCAGGCGGTAGCGGCGGGGACAAAAATAACGGCGGTGATCCGGCTTGGCGCCGGAACCCGGGCCGCCGTGCAGAAAGACCGCCGGCAGGCCGGCAGGTGCGCCGGACTCCTCGCAATACACGCGGTGCCCGCCGCCCACCTCGAGCAGCCCGGAACGATGCGCCTCCCGCGGCGGATAGAGAGCCGCGCCCGCCGCGGCGGCAGGCCGAGAAGACTCGGAAGACTCAGAGAGCATCCAGCAATTGCCGGCGCTTGGCCTGGTACTCCTCCTCCGTCACCAGCTCCTGTTCGCGCAACGACTCCAGGGTGTGCAATCGCTCCTCCACATCGGAGGGCGCCACCACCGCCTCTCCTGCCGCGCCATTGGCCGCATCGCGGTCACGCAATTCCTGCATCTGCTTTCTCATCCGCGCCATCTCCAACCGCTGGCGACGCAGCTCCCGGCGTAATTCCAGGGACGGGGCGGCCTCTTTCCGCGCCTCTTCTTCATCGCCGCCGGGCGCCTGCCGCTCCTCCGAAGCTGCCGCGGGCGCCTGCGCGCGGGCATAGGCCACGGCCAGCGCCAACTCGATCTCCAGCCAGTCCGGGCGGGGCTTGCCATCTCCCCCATGTATGGAAATCCCCTCCTGCGGCAACAGTTCCCAACCGCGGGCACCCTTGCGGCTGCGCGAACCCACGCGGAAAGGATGAATACGGCGGTCAACTTCCGTCTCGTAACCGCGCACATCGCGCTCCGGACCGTAGCGTATCGAGCGCAACACGTCCCCCAGGATCAGATGCAGGCGCTCGTCCCGGTAAAAGACCCGCCCGGCCACCGCCCTGCGGTCCGCAAAGAGTCCCCCCGCCTTGTATTTGCCGAATAGTAAAAAGACCACATCCTGCTCCGGCCCCGCCCGCGCCAGGCCCTCGGCCAGGGCCGTAGCCAGGGTGGAAGACATCACGGGCGCGAACAACGGCACCGGATCCTTGACGCTGATGGCAAACCAGCGCTTTTGCCCGCGCACAAGCAGGGAACGCAACAAGTCCCGCAGATCTTCCGTAGCCAAGCGCACCGGATGCTCATTCGGGGCGAAGGCCGCCTCTTCGCGCGGCGTCAGGCGCACGTATTGCTCTCCCGACTGCCACAGCGCATCTCCCTCCTCCTCTTGCGCTGTGGCGGCGCCGGGCCAGGACGCCGCAAGCGGCACCGCCGCCAGACACAGGGCCACCAGACACAAGGCCGGCAAGGCCGCCGGCGAACGGCGGGGCAGCGAAAGGAAGGCCCGCGACAAACGAGGCGGCGCAACATTCGCGGCGGCGCCGTTCGGGAGGCGGCGCGCACCCGTCCAAGCGCCACTGGCGGGAACTCCGATCATAGGTATCTCCTGAGTGTCTGCGAATCCGGCGGCAAGGGGCATATCTTACAGCATATGC
>JAPPQA010000200.1 GCA_028817255.1 Gammaproteobacteria bacterium
TTTGCGTAACGGCTGGGGAGCGCCGGGGTTCCAGGAGAGCCCTGGAGCCCTGTACAAGAGCCTTGTGCAGGCGGCTTGGGGCTTATTGTTCGCGGGCCGCCGCCGGTTCCGCCACCCGCGGCAGGGCGCCGCCGGCGTCCCTGGCCGCGATCCGCTCCAGCAATTCCAGGCCGACCCAGGAGTGGCCCCCTGCGTTGCCGGTCAGGACCCGGAACGGTCGCCCCGGTTCTCCCAGGCCGTTCAGCACCAGGGACGCGCCCTGGAATTCGTGTGCGCGAGTAAAGCGGTGGACAGTGATCACCGTTCTCAGGCCCGCCGCCAGGGCGGCCGTATTCCCGCTCTGGGTATCTTCAATGGCGATGCAACGCCCCGCGGGCAGACGCAACTCCTCCAGGACACGGCGGTAAACGGCAGGCGCGGGCTTTTTCTCCGGCACCGTGTCGCCGGTAACGATCGCCGCAAAGCGTTGTTCCAATTCCGGGTAGCCGCAGTGCCGCAACAGGGCGCTGACGTTTTGCCGCGAAGAGCTGGTGGCGATCGCCAAGCGCAGCCCCCGCCCGTCTGCCTCGTCCAGCAACCGCATGATCCCGCGGCGCAACGGCGGCGGGCGCTCCGCCAGCAACTGCCGGTAGAGCCGCGATTTGCGCTCGTGCAGCTGCCCCGCCCACTCGTCCAGGGCGGTTGCCGACAACCCGCTGTCCGGCATGTGCCGGCGGGCATGGGCGAAAATGCGCTCTCGGCCCCCGGAGGTCAGCAACAGGCGGCTGTACTGAGTCGTGCCCCACCGCCACTTCAGGCCGGCGTCCCGGAAAGCGGCGTTGAAGGCCCGGCGATGCAAGTCTTCGGTGTCCGCCAGGGTGCCGTCCACGTCAAATATCAATGCTTGCAGCGTTGTCATCGCCATTCGTTCCCGGCAAGGCCCCTCCCGCCGGGGCGCCTTGACCAGCGTTGCCTGCTGTTCGGAAAGATCATGTTGTGCCCTCTCAGGCGCCCCCTAGGGCACGCCATATCGCGTAGTATATTACGGAACGCGGCCGTACGGCGCCATCCCCGCAGGCAGAAGAAGACCATGAGCAGAAGATCCCGCATATCTCCATTCCCCCGCCCCCGCCCCCGCTCATGACGGGCGCCGTCGGCGACGGTTGGCGCAAAGGCAGGGGCGCGCTCGGCAACCCGGCCCCCCGCTACCTCCCCGTCGAACGCCAGATCGCGGACGACGGCTGGGGCGGGCAGGCCCCCGGGCCCGGTCCGCGCCTGCGGACTACGGTTACCCTGGAGTCGCCGCGCAGCATCGTCAGCCGCAACCGTTCGCCCGATGTCCCCTTCGACCGGTCCATCAACCCCTACCGGGGCTGCGAACACGGTTGCATCTACTGCTACGCCCGCCCCACCCATGCCTATCTGGATCTCTCCCCGGGCTTGGATTTCGAGACCCGCCTGTTCGCCAAACCGGCGGCGGCGGAACTGTTGCGGCGGGAATTGAGCCGCAATGGCTACCGCTGCCGGCCCATCGCTCTGGGCACCAACACCGATCCCTATCAGCCGATCGAGCGGCGCTTCCAGGTGACCCGGCAGATCATCGAGGTCCTCGCCGACTGCGGCCATCCCCTGCTGATCACCACCAAGTCCTCCCTGGTGGAGCGCGACCTGGACCTGCTGGCGCCCATGGCGGCCCGGGGACTGGTCAAGGTCTCCCTGTCGCTGACCACCCTGGACCACGACCTGGCGCGGCGCCTGGAACCGCGCGCCACGGCCCCCCGGCGGCGCCTGCAAACCCTGGAGCGGCTGGCCGCCGCGGGGATTCCGGCCGGGGTGATGTTCGCCCCCGTGATCCCCGCCGTCAACGACCGGGAGCTGGAGGAAGTGCTGCGCCAGGCCGCCGCCGTCGGCTGCCGTTTTGCCGGCTATGTCGTGCTGCGGCTGCCGCGCGAAGTCCGCGGCCTCTTCCGCCAGTGGTTGCGCAGCCACCGCCCGCGCGCCGAGGGGAGGGTATTTCAATTGATCCGCGAACTGCGCCAGGGGCGGGAAAACGACCCCCGTTTCGGAACGCGCATGAAGGGCAGCGGCGCCTTTGCCTTGCTGATTGCCCAACGCTTTCGGCTGTGTTGCAGCCGCCTGGGGCTGAACCGCGCCCCCCTGGCCCTGGACACCGGCCGCTTCCGGCCGCCGTCCGCGCCACCGGCCCGCCAGTTGTCGCTATTCTAAATCCGGCCGCCGCCCGCGTGTCTCTGTCCAGCCCCCGGGAGCGGTACCGGCAGGCCCTGGCACAGGGTCTGCTGGCGCCGGATGCGTGCCAGCGGCAGGTGGTGGAGCACCTGCAGCGGCTGTACGCGGCACTGACGCACCCCCGGGCGCGCCGCCGCGGCGCCGGCATCCTGCGCCGCCTCGGTCTCCTCCGCCACGACCTCCGCGGGCTCTACCTCTGGGGCGGCGTAGGCCGCGGCAAAACCTTGCTGATGGACATGCTGTACGCCAGCCTCCCTTTCCCGGAGAAGCGCCGGCTGCACTTCCACCGCTTCATGTACTGGGTCCACGAACGCCGCCGCCGGCTGGGCAATGTCCGCTCCCCCCTGCGTCTCCTGGCGGCCGAGTTCGCCGGCCGCTCGCGGGTGTTGTTCTTCGACGAATTCCACGTCTCCGACATCGCCGACGCCATGTTGCTGGGCGGCCTGCTCGAGGCCCTGTTCGAGCGCGGCGTGGCGCTGGTTGCCACCTCCAACGACCGCCCGGACCGGCTCTACCGGGATGGCCTGCAACGCCAGCGCTTCCTGCCGGCCATTCGCCTCCTGCAACGGCATACCGAAGTCGTGTGCCTGCAAGGCGCCACCGACTACCGCCTGCAATTCCTGGACCGGGCCGGCGTCTATTATCATCCTCTGGACGCCGCCGCCCGGCGCAACCTGGAGCGGGACTTCGCGCGCATCGCTCTGGGGCACGGCGACGCCGGGGAGGCGGTTATCCTGATCGCCGGGCGCGAGATCCGCGCCGTGCGCTGCTTCGAGGGAATCGTCTGGTTCTCCTTCGCGGAAATCTGCGGCGGCCCGCGCGCGCCCGCCGACTACATCGAGATCGCAAGGCTGTACCGGACCGTGCTGGTGTCGGAGATCCCCCGCCTTCAGGCGCCGGACGACGACCGGGCCCGGCGCTTCATCGCCCTGGTGGACGAGTTCTACGACCGCAACGTCAAGCTGATTGTCTCCGCGGCGGCGGCGCCGGAGCGGCTGTATGCCGGCCGCCGTCATGCCCGCATCTTTTCCCGCACCGCCAGCCGCCTCAGGGAGATGGGCAGCCGCTCCTACCTGGCCCGTCCCCACCGCCCTTAGCGCCCGCGCGAAGATCGGCGCCGCCGTTGCGCGCGCTCCCTTGCCGCCGCCAATCCCCTGAGGATTCGGGCGCATCGGTTCG
>JAPPQA010000201.1 GCA_028817255.1 Gammaproteobacteria bacterium
AAAACGCAGCCCAACCATGTCCTGACAAAAACCGGGGAAGTCTTTCAATTCGCCGCCCCCGAGGAAACGCCGGCGCTGATGGCGGAACTGGCGGAGTGGATGCGGCAGTGGCTTGGCGGGGACACGGAAGAAAAACACAATAATTTGGTTTCTTTCCTGGCCGAACTGCACCAGCGGTTTATCCGCATTCACCCATTTGACGACGGCAACGGGCGGGTCGTGCGCCTGCTGATGAACTACATCCTCATTCGCCTGGGCTTCCTGCCGATGGTGCTGGATGATCGCGGCCGATACATCGCCGCCATTCAATTCGCCGACACCGGCGACATCAGCCGCCTTGAAGGCCTGTTCGCAGACCACATCGCGGCAATGCTTGAGAAAGGCATTTACGCCAGAGAGCATCTCATCGCGCTGAACGGCGACGACGCGTAATCGCGGATTCCCGCCCCGCTGGGCGTCTCACTTTTGTTCAATACATTGAACAAAAATATTGCCGATAGTAGATTCCCGCGCTGGGGAATAAGCAAGCCCGCCCTCAAAATCCGCCGCATGAAAACCCGCTGGGGCAGTTTAAGCGGCAGCGGCGCGATGACGCTGCACCTGGAACTGATCAAGGCGCCCGGCGGCGGCAGCCATAACCCCGGGCGGCAGCCGGGTTACGAGCCCCCGCTATCCGGCTCTGCCGGGCCGGGGCGCCGGTAATCCCGGAAGCGCTCCAGCGCCTCCTCCATCTGCGCGGCGGAGAGCAGCGCCGGGCCGGCGCCGACTTGCAGGCTCAGCCAGTATTGCCGGCACAGGTTCTCAAGCTCCAGCAGCAGCAGATAGGCGGCGCGCAGGTCCGGGCCCAGGCTGAGCGCGCCGTGGTTGGCCATCAGGCAGGCGCGGCGGCCGCGCAAAGCGCGCAGAACGTTGCCGGCAAGCGCCTCGGTGCCGAAGGTGGCGTAATCGGCGCAGCGCACGGAGGCGCCGCCCGCAACCGCGAGCATGTAATGGAAGGCGGGCAGGTCGCGGCGGGCGCAGGCCAGCGCCGTAGCATAGGGGGGATGCGCGTGCAGCACGGCATTCGCCTCGGGGCGGCGCTCCAGGATGCGGCAGTGCAGGCGCCACTCGCTGGAAGGGCGGCGCCCTCCCGGCGGCGCCTCGCCGGCGGGGGACAGGACGATTAGATCCTGCGCCCGCAGCTCTTCCGGCAACAGCCCGCTGGGGGTGATCAGCAATCCCTCAGGGACGCGGACGCTGCCGTTGCCGGCGCAGCCGGTGTTGAGCCCGCGCTCGGCCAGGGCGCGCATGTAGCGCACCATCTCCGCCCGCGGGTCGCCGCGGCCCGCGCCGGGCGGGGACTCAGACATTGAACCGGAAATGGATCACATCCCCGTCCCGCACCACGTAATCCCTGCTCTCGGCGCGGCACTTCCCTGCCGCTTTCGCCTTATGCTCGTCGCCCTCGGCAAGATAGTCGGAGAAGCCGATCACCTCTGCCCGGATGAAACCGCGGGCGAAATCCGTGTGCACCTTGCCTGCCGCCTGCAAAGCGGTATCGCCCTGGCGAATCGTCCAGGCGCGGACTTCCCGCGGACCGGCGGTAAAAAAGGTGTGCAGACCCAGGAGACGATAGCCTGCCCGCACCAGCTGGTTCAGCCCCGGCTCCGCCAACCCCAGCAGTTGCAGAAATTCCCGCCGCTCCCGGGGAGGCAGCGCGGCAATCTCCGCCTCCGCTTTGGCGCAGAAGGAGACCGGCGCCAAGCCCTCGCGGGCGGCGCGCTCGCGCAGGGCGTCCTGCCAAGGGTGGCCGCGCAGCCCCCGCTCGTCCACGTTGGCCAGCAGCAGCGTCGGCTTGAGGGTCAGCAGCTGCAGGGCCTCGGCCTGCGCCCGCTCCGCCTCTTCCAGACGCGCATGGCGCAGGGGCTGGCCGGCGTCCAGGATGCCGCGCAGTTTCCGCAGCAGTTGCGCGAACCGGCGCGCATCCTTGTCGCCAGACTGCGCGGCGCCGGCGCATTGCGCCAGGGCGCGCTCCACCGCATCCAGATCCGCCAGGCATAACTCCGTATCCACGGTATCGAGATCCGAGACCGGGTCCACCCGCCCGGCCACATGCGCGATGCCGTCCTCCCGGAAGCAACGCACCACCTGTACGATGGCCTGCATCTCCCGGATATGCGCCAGGAACCGGTTGCCCAGCCCTTCGCCCGCGGCGGCGCCCTTGACCAGGCCGGCGATATCTACGAAGCGCATCTGGGCCGGTACCACCTTCCGCGGTTGCGCGAGTTCGGCCAACTGCCCGAGCCGCGGGTCGGGGACCGGCACCATGCCGACGTTGGGCTCCACGGTGCAGAAGGGGTAATTCTCCGCGGCGGCGCCGGCATGGGTCAGGGCGTTGAACAGGGTGGACTTGCCCACGTTGGGAAGCCCCACGATGCCGCAGCGAAAGCCCATTAAAAGCCCATTAAAAGCCTATTACCGGCCCCTGGCCGCTACGGGCGCCCAAGGCGGCGCCGGCCGCGGCGCTTTGCCGCCGTTGCCGCGCGGCAGCGTCACGCGGCGCCGTCCTGCGCCCCCGCCGCGCCGTGCAGACGGTCGAAGGCCGCCTGCACCTCCCCCCTTAGCACCAGCGGCATCGCCTGCAGGGCGCGATCCATGGCCTCTTGCAGCAGGCGCCGCTGCGCTTCGTCGGGAGACGACAGCACGTAGCGCCGAACCGCCTCGCCGCCTGCGCCCGGCGGGCGGCCGATGCCGAAGCGCAGGCGCAGGAAGTCGTCCGCTCCCAGGCAGCGCAGAATATCTCTTACGCCGTTATGCCCGCCGTGTCCGCCCTTGCGCTTGAGGCGCGCCGTACCCGCGGGCAAGTCCAGGTCGTCGTGAACTACCAGGATGTCGGGGCCGGACAACTTCAGAAAATCGGCGGCCATTCTCAGGGATCTGCCGCTATCGTTCATGAAAGTGGACGGCTTAAGCAGCCATAGATCGGAACCGTAAGGGCAAAGCCGGCACACGGCCCCGGCGAAAGACGACTTTTGCTTGAAGCTCCCCCCGCCCAGTTCTACCGCCAGCCGCTCCAGAAAGCGAAACCCGGCATTGTGACGGTCGGCCGCATGGCCGCCGCCAGGGCCGCTGGGATTGCCCAGGCCCGCCACCAGACGCGGAGGCGACCGGCACGGGGCGGGCGCCTGGCCGATATATCAGCCCTCCTGCCCGCCGGAGGTCTTGGATTCCTCGGCGGCGGGGGCCGCGCCCTCCGCCGAGGCGGCCTCTGCTTCCTCGCCGACCTTTTCCTCCTCCTCCTGGACCGCCTTGGGCAGATGGACGGAGACCACGGGCTGATCGGGGTCGCCGCCGTGCTTCAGGCTGTAAAGCTCGACGCCTTCCGGCATTTGCAGCTCCCGCAGGTGGATCGTCTCCCCCACTTGCAGCGCGCCGATGTCCACGCCGATGTACTCGGGCAGATGGCGCGGCAGGCAGGAGACCTCCACCTCCGTTAACACGTGACTGACCAGCCCGCCGCCCTGTTTGACCCCCGCGCAATGATCCTCGTTGAGAAAGTGCAACGGCACGTTCATGGTGAGCGCGCGGTTCTCGTCAATCCGCTGGAAATCTATGTGCAGAAGCCGCGACTCGCTGGGATGCCGCTTAAGCCCCTTCAACACCACCTGCTCTTCCCGCCGCTGTTCCCCGTCCTCGAGCCGCAGCTGCAAGATGTGAGAATAGAAGGCTTCGTCGTCCAGGTGGTGCATGACCTCCCTGGCGTCCAGGCAAAGCGGGACGCATTCCCCTCCGCCTCCGTAGAGAATGCCCGGCAGCTTGCCGGCGCGCCGCAGCCGCCTGCAGGGCCCGCTGCCCAACTCGGAGCGCCGTTGCGCCGATAAATTGAAATCTTTTTTCATGACAATCGAACCGAAGCCTGTCCGGTTGCGCGCCTCCTCCCGCCCCCGCCGGTTCGGGTACAGGCCGCGCCCGGCACGATAACCCTAACCCTAGTCTATAAACATGGAACTCAGCGACTCGCCCGCGCAAATGCGGCGCATACTCTCCGCCAGCATCGTCGCAACGCTCAACTGCCGCACCTTGCCGCACTCCTCCGCGGCAGGCCGAAGCGGTATCGTATCAGTAACCACCAGTTCGTCCAACTGCGATGCCGCGAGGTTCCGCGGCGCGGCGCCCGAAAGCACGGCATGCGTGCAATACGCGGTGACCCGGCTGGCCCCCCGCTGCTTCAGGGCCTTTGCCGCCTGGCACAAGGTGCCGGCAGTATCCACCATGTCGTCTATGAGTATGCAGGCAGTCCCCTTCACCTTGCCGATGACGTTCATCACCTCGGCCTTGTTGGCCTTTGCCCGGCGCTTGTCAATCACCGCCAGGTCGGCATCCTCCAGGCGCTTGGCCAGGGCCCTGGCCCGGACCATGCCCCCTACGTCCGGCGATACGACAGTCAGCTTGCATTCGCGCATCCGGTTCTTCCAAATGTCGCCCAGCAACACCGGCGAGGCGTACACGTTGTCCAGCGGGATGTCGTAAAAGCCCTGGATTTGGTCGGCATGCAGGTCCACCGTCAGCACCCGGTCTATGCCCACCACGGCGATCATATTGGCGATAACTTTGGCCGTGATGGGAACCCGCGACGACCGGGGGCGCCGGTCCTGCCGCGCATACCCCATGTAGGGGATCACCGCCGTAATCCGCGCTGCCGAGGCCCGGCGCAAGGCGTCCGCCATGATCAGGAGTTCCATCAGGTAATCGTTGCCGGGAGCGCACAGCGGCTGCACGATGAACACTTCCTGGTTGCGCACGTTCTCGGCCACCTCCACCGCGATCTCGCCGTCGCTGAAGCGGCCGACGCCAATCTTCCCCAGCGGCAGGTTCAGGCAGGCGGCGATGCGCATGGCAAGCGGCATGTTGGCGTTGCCGGCGAAGACCGTCATGTTGGCGGGAGAAAGCAAACTATAGCCTCCTGCGTCGCACCCCTGCACCCCTACCCCTGTTCCTAACCGAAAACGGCCGCCGCGGATTGGCTGGGGTGCCAGGATTCGAACCTGGGAATGCGGGGATCAAAACCCCGTGCCTTACCGCTTGGCTACACCCCAGTGCGATCTCCCGGGACGCCTTCCCGCGCACCGCTCCCCCCGCGCCATCCGTTGCCGCGCAGGGCCCGCAACAGCCTGCCCTGCAACGGCGACCGGCCCAGCCCCTGCGCCACAAATCCCCGCCACGGGGCGGGCAGTTCCGCCAGGAGCGCGGCCGCCTCCGCCCGGGCGGCAAAGGCGGCGAAGACGCAACCCCCGCTCCCGGTCATGCGGCACGGCGCGCGAGCGGCGAGCCAGTCCATCGCGCGCGCCACTTCCGGATACATGGCGCGGGTTACCGGTTCGCAATCGTTGCGGGCGCTGGCCAAGGAGAAAGACCGTATTTTTATCCGCGGACTCTCGGCTGTCAATTGCGCCGAGCCGAACACCGCCGCCGTGGAAACGGACACGCCGGGCGCCACGACCAGGAACCAGCGGCGATCCGGCGCGCAGGGCTCCAGGCACTCCCCCACCCCCTCTGCCCAGGCCGTGCGGCCATGCACGAACACGGGGACGTCCGCACCCAGCGCCAGGCCAATCGCGGCCAGTTCCGCCGCCGTGGCGCCGGTCCCCCACAGGCAATTCAGCGCCACCAGAACGGTGGCGGCGTTGGAACTCGCCCCCCCCAGCCCGCCGCCGGCCGGCAGGCGCTTGCGGGTAAAAATATCCGCCCCCATGCGCGTTCCGGAACTGGCCTGCAGCAAGGCGGCGGCCCGCAGGCCGAGGTCCCGTTCCGGGGCCAGCCCGGGCAAACCGGACAGCGCGCGGAGTTGGCCGTCCTCGCGCACCCGAAAGTCCAGAAGATCGCCGTAACCCAGGAGTTGAAATATCGTCTGCAGGCAGTGCATCCCGTCCTCGCGCCGTCCGGTTACGTGCAAAAACAAATTGATTTTGGCAGGGGCGGGCCAGGCTCTGGAAAGCGCGCCGGAGGGCGCGGCGCTCACAGTCCGCCCAGCCGCCAATCGTGCACTACCATTCGCAGGCGCATCTCGCCGCGCAGCAATTGCAATTTGACCGGCAATTCGATGCCGTCCCGTTTCGCGTAATCGAGGAACCGAATCTCCCAACCGGCTTGGCGCAGCGAGCGCAGGCGCCCGCGCTCATCCAGGACCAGATCGCTGGGCGCGGGCGCGGGGCCGGGCAGGCCCCGCACCCAGTAATGCAGCCCCGCCACCGGGGCGTTCAACCCGTAGTGCTCCCGCATCAGCGCCTCCGCCGTCTCCGCGTGGTAAATGCGCGCGTCCGCCGTGCGCAGCGTGACCCCGTCGCGGCCGTTGCCGGTCAACTCGTGCAGATTGCCGCCCAACGGACCGGAAAGCCGCAACCGGTAGTCCGCGCCCCGCTGTTCCCAGGACAGCCGGGCGTTGGCCACCTCGCTGCCGTCGCGCGCCGCCACCCGCCCCTTCAGTTCCCAGAAACGCAGCGCGCGCAAGCGCTCCTGGCGCGCTTGCCACAACTCCGCCCCGGCGGCCGTAGCGAGCCGGGGAAGATTCCGGGAGCAGGAGGCCGTTGCCAGGAGCAACGGCAACACGACCAGCAGCGATGCGGAAAGGGGCGCGGGCAGCCTCAAAGGGAAAATTGCCGGATCACCTGCAACAGCTGGCGGCTCTTGGGATCGGCGCGCAAGGCGCGCTTCCACACCTCCTGGGCCTGGTTGCGCCGCCCCAGCTTCCAGAGCACCTCGCCCAGATGCGCCGCCACCTCCGAGTCCTTCTTGATCCGCAGCGCCCGGCGCAGGTACCCGACCGCCTCTTCCAGCCGGCCCAGCCGGTACAGGACCCACCCCATGCTGTCGAGGATATAAAAGTTATTCGGGCTCAGCAGCAATGCCTGGCGAATCAGGCCGTACGCCTCGTCGTAGCGATCGGTCCGGTCCGCCAGCGCATAGCCGAGCGCGTTCAGGGCCTGGGCATTGTCCGGGTCCCGTTCCAGGATGCGCCGCAGGTCCGACTCCATCGCCTCCAACTCCCCCATCTTTTCGGCCACCAGGGCGCGCGCATAGAGCAACTCGGCGTCGTAGCCGGACTCCTCCAGGGCCTCGTCGTAAACGGCCATGGCCTCCGGGTAACGCGACAGCCCGGCGAGGATCTCCGCCTCGGCCTGGAACAGCGGGTTGCGCCTGTCGGAATACTCGGCCTGCATGTCGCGCAGGTCCTTCCTGGCCTGCTCCAATTCGCCCTGTTTGGCCGTCAGGACCGCGAGGCGCAGCCGCGCCTGGAAGCGGCTCTCCTTGTCGCGCACCGAACGGTACCAGCGGACGGCCACCTCGAACTCTTCCTGCAACTCGGCGATCCAGCCGAGATAGTAGGCCGCCTCTTCTCCGTACGGCTGCTGGTACAGCAATTCCCGGAAATACCCCCCCGCCTCGTCGAGCTGATCCAGCTCCAGGGCAACCAGCGCCATGGAAAACTTCACATCCAAATCGTCTTCGTGTTCCCCGGCCAGGATCTGCAGCTGCCGCTTGGCCTCCAGGAAGCGGTCCTCGCCGGCCAGCATACGGGCGTAATACTGGCGCAGCGAGAGATCTTCCCGGTAGGAATCCACGTGCCCGGCAAGCCATTCCAGGGCGTCCTCCGTGCGGCCCTGATTGCGCAACGTCGAGAGGTAGGTAAGGGCCGCGTCCGCATTCTCCGGCTCCAGCCGAATCACCTCCCGCAACTGCCGTTCCGCGCGTTCCAGCAGGTTCATCCGGATCAGGATGCCGGCATAAGCGAACAGGACCTGGGGTTCTTCCTGGAAACCTTCCATCAGCCGGTCCATGAGCCGGACCGTGGTCTCCTCGTCCTGGGTGCTGTTCAAGACGCCGACGACCAGCCAGAGATTGTTCTGCAAGGTGTCGCCGGATTCCAGGATGCCCCGGAGATGCCCCAGGGCCTTGTCGAATTCGCCCCGCTCCAGGGCCAGCAGGGCTATGATCTGCCGCGCCTGCGTATTGCCGGGGGCCACCTCCAGCCAGATTTCGGCCACGCGCCCGGCATCCTCGCGCCGTTCCGCATACAGGGCGATCTCCACGGCGCGCCGAATGATGTTCGGGTCGCGGGTACTGCGTACCGCCTGCAGGTAATTCTCCAGCGCCAGGTCCACGTTCCCGCGCTGCCCCGCCAGCTCTGCCTCCAGCAGGCTATACAGGAGCTCCTCGGAAAAGCCGTCCGTCCTCCTCAGGTCCTCGTCCACCACGTTCACCACCGGTTCGATGGCGGACGGCTCCGGGGACGGCGCCCGCGGGGGTCCGCAAGCGCCCAGCAACAAGGCCAGCGGCAACAGCCGGCAATGGCGCCAGGCGGCCCCCGCGCCGCTCCTGTTCCTGCTCCGCAACGAGACACTCATGCTGCGTAAAATAAAGGTTTTCCCGGCCACTTGACAAGGCGGGCGGCCTGCTGGCGGCGCCCTCCCTGGATTCGGGCGGGGCAGGAGGAAATACCGAGCCCCGGCATGTACGGTGCGCCCCCGCCCTGCTCCGGGCAAGCCGCGGCCGCCTCGAGCCCAGGCGCGCCGGTGGGGGGAGCATCGAAAGCGCCTCCATCGCCCCACCGCCCAGGGCAA
>JAPPQA010000202.1 GCA_028817255.1 Gammaproteobacteria bacterium
GCCCTCGTCTTGCCGACTCCCCCTCAAGGGGGGAGTGATGCGCGGGAATAGCGGGGATGGGAATCTTTTCCCCTCGATTGCGTAACGGGTTGCGGCGCCCGGGATGGCGTAGCGGGAGGCATCGTCCGCGCCCCGGCGGGACCTGTGGCAGGGGGAGGGGAAAAGAGCGGGCCTCCCGCGGCGAATCCCCCATATTCCAGCCGATGCGAGCGGAAACCCGCCCGCGGCCATGCCCTGTAGCCATGCCCCGTGGCCATGCCATTCCCGCCCCCCGGGCGCCCCCCTCGCGGGGGCGGAATCCCCGGCCCCTGCGCCGGCCCCGGTTCCAGCAGAGATTCCGGCCCGGCAACATGTTGAATTTGCGGCGGCCCGGGGTTATCCTTGTCCCCGTATTTAGGGAGGGCTTGTGCGGCTCGGCCTGTTCGCAATGATATGCCGGTCAGGGAAGCGGAAGTGTCCTTTTCCCCAGCCGGGTAGGGAGGTTTAGAGATGAGAAAGCTGTTAATGGCGATATCCGTACTGCTGTTTTGCATCCCGCTGGGGGCTTCGGCCCAGGGATTCATGCCATGGACGGATGTCATGATGGAGGCGGACTCCGACGGTAGCGGCGGGATCAGCATGCAGGAGGTCAAGGCCTACAAGCTGGGCTCCCGGTTCCAGGGCTTCCAGCCGTGGATGGCGGACCACTTTGCGGAGGTAGATCTTGACGGCGACGGTGAAGTCAGCATGTTCGAGCTGAAAAAGAGCACGATGAACATGGGCATGACGGATCAGGAAGTCTCCACGGGCTTCTACCGTGGTTTCGGCTTTATGCCGTCCAACCAGTAAGCCGGCTTTTCCCCCAAGTCCTTTTCTTGAGGCAGGCCCATTGAAAGATGGGCCTTTTTAATTTTGCCGGGGAAAAACGGCACGATATCCCGCCATTCGGCGCCGTTCGACGGAGCTCCGGGCACGGGAGAATTCGGGGCGGCAACGGAGGGAACGAATGTTTGAACAGGAACAGCAGATCGTGGACCGCCTGCTTGCCGAGAGCGCAGCGTTCAAGAAACTGCACGATAAGCATCAGGACCTGAAAAAGCGGATTGACAAGGCGCAACGCGGGAAGGCCGCGCTCGTGGAAGAGAGCCGGCTGGAAGATATGAAGAAGCAGAAACTCCGGCTCAAGGACCAGATGGCCCGAATGATCGCGGACTGCAAAAAAGAGGCCTAGCGGCCAACTCCTGGCGCTCAGCTCTTGGGCGCCCAGCTCCTGGGCGGATTGTCTGCCGCGCCGCCCGCGCGGCAGAGGAAGAATTTGCCATTGGGCGGCGGCCCGTCCGGGCCGCGCTCACAAGCCATCGTTCAGCCATCGTTTGCTGTTGTATCGCCTGCTGCTCCGCCGCCGCGACCGGAGTTTGCCGAGCAAGTAGCGCAGGAGCGCGGCCGGTCTCCGGCGCATGATGAGATGGCGGCTGAGGACCCGCGGCGGGCGCGAGCTGTTGGCGCGCCGCGCGGCGTGACTGCCCCCGGTCACGGCGGAGATCGTATCTCCGATGAAATTGGCAAGGTTGTAATCCTCGATCACCCTGCGGCGCGCCTCAATAATGGCCGGCAGGCGCTTCTCGTATTCGTTGCCGGCGATTGCCTCCCGGATCGTGTCTGCCGCGCCCCGCGGGTCCTCTATATCCAGGCCGATAAAACTCTCTTCCGGGAAATAGTCCGCGGCATTGGGGCAACCGACATAAAAAGGCAGGCAGTAGCCCAGGAAGCTGTCGGAGAGTTTCTCCGTCCAGTGGTGCGGGGCAATATGATTTTCCACCGCGATGTGGTAGCGGTACCGGTCCAGGCATTCGGCCTTCTTTTCGACATAGCGAAAGCCCCTGCCGTAGATGCCAAGCTCCGGCAGCAGTTCGGTCAGGCTGTTATAAAAATTGAACCGTTTTCGGCCCAAGGTATGGGTCTGGTGCATACGCTTATTCGACAGAAAAACGCAAACCTGCGCGCTTTTCTCCGGCGGCGCGGGGTGTTTGAACACGTCCTCCACCCCGCCGTACTTCCATACGCCCACAGGCGGCGCGTCACGGCGGCCGGCGTGGGGCAACATCTCCGGCTCCTGGCTGGTCAACACATGCGCGAATTGGTTGACGTAGTCCTCGCCGTAGAATTTCACCGCGGAAGGCTCATAGGTCAGCAAGATCGTATTCTCCGGCGGGCACGCCAAAGTCTCGCTGCCCAGGGTCAACCGCTCGCTGTAGCGGGACGGCAGGTCGTCATAGACGACGAACCAATCGTAGTCCCGCGTTTGCAGGTCGAAGACGAACCGCAACTCCGGGTGCCGGTTCGGCAGCTCCGTGAAATGCGCGCGGTCAACCCCGTTTTTCGAGACAACCTTGACCCGAATTTTGTCTTCGCCATGGGCGCGGCCTACAACTTTCTTGCCAAGCTTGGGGGCGGTCGAAGGCAACGGCGGGACTCAGCGCCAGTGTTTCGCCAGTTGCGGGCAGGGCAAGAACTTCTTATGCCACGGGGCGTGGAAGCCGGCGATAGCTTCATCTATATCTGGGCGGCCGTGGAACACCAGCAATTTGGCTTTGCGCGGCAGGCGGGGGGATATCACCCAATTAAGCGGAAATATGGGGCGGCAGTGGTATTTGTAGCTCTTGATCCATGTCCGTGGCCAGTAGGTTTTGTGCTCGCCGACGGCTGCGGTCAGAAAAGCCTGTTCCGTAGGGAAGCCGTCCTGTGCCTCCTGCGGGTTGGCGAGGTAACGCTCAACGACATCGGGCCGGGCACCGGCCTCGAATCGGAACACCGACGAGTTGCCAATGTCTGGGCGTGGACGCACGATGAGTTTGCGCCGCTCGATCCAATTGTGGATGATGCAGAACTCGCCCGGGTAGTCGAATAACTCGTCCAGCGGGTTTAGGGCCACCAAGTCCAGGTCCAGGAACAGGCAACGGCCGCATAATTTAGCCTGCGGATGCAGGAGCGCGAGCTTGAGCCACACCGTGCAGCGCATGTGGGGTTCGAGCGCAAGCGAGTCTATTTCGCGGGTTTCAATGGCAGGCTCAATGCCAGTGTCGTTATCGGTGAAGCAGATGAAGTTGAATTTTCCAGCCAGGTGGCGGGCTATGCCGTAGTATAGGCGGTTGACATAGTGCGGCCCGTAGCGAGTTCCCCAGTGCAGACAGACAATGGTGCGGGCGCTCATGCGAGCGTATTATACCAATCGCCCCAGCAAGCACGCCGATGCTGTGCGGGTTCACCGCATATGAGACGAAATCGGGCGGCCGTTGCCGGGCCGGAGCATACTCTCGGGCCGGGATTTCTGCCCCCATAAAGGCGCCGGCGCGGGTCGGCAAGCGCCACAACGCTCATGCCGGCAGCCGGCATACATGGGAGATATCGGCGGAGAGAGAATGCCGGAAACCACACAGGCGAATGCAGCTGCCGCAACGGCGGCGGGCGGCACCCGCGACAGCGCGCGCGAGCGGGCGGGGACGCGGCGGCGCCGGCCGGGAAGGCGGCTGGGGGGGCGGCAGCGTAGAGAGCGCGGACAAGCCGTTACGCAATCGAAGGGAAGAAAAGCGGTTCTTACGCACCACTCCCCCCTTGAGGGGGAGTCGGCAAGACGAGGGCGCAAGCC
>JAPPQA010000203.1 GCA_028817255.1 Gammaproteobacteria bacterium
TCTGCCGGCGGGCTTGACGACAGGGAGAGGGTACATTATAACGTAGCGTCGAGATGGAGGCGGCGCCTCGCAACCGGCAGGCAAGCGGTTGCGGTCCAGTCGGCTGCGGTCATGGGTGCGCGCGGGGCGCGGCGATTCATGAGAGATGTCAATAAAACTCGTTTGTATGGGAGAGATGTTATGTCGGTTATAGGTAATCGGTCACGGCGCGCGGCGCTGGTTTTGGCGGTGGCGGTTCTGGCCGCGGGCGGTGCGGCCCCCGCCGTTGCGGAAGACGATATCGAGGCGATCAAGGGGCAGCTCGAGTCTTTGCGGCAAGAATACGACCAGCGCCTCCGCTCCCTGGAGGAGAGCCTGCGCGCGGCGGAGGAACGAGCCAGGCAGGCGCAGGAGGAGGCCGCGTCGGCGGTGGCCGCCCCGGCTGCCCCAGCTGCCCCGGCTGGCCCGGTCGTCGCCGCCGCCGCCAGGGCGTTCAACCCGGCGATTAGCATTATTCTGGACGGGCGTTACGCCGCTTTCAGCAAGGACCCGGAGGCGTACGAACTGCCGGGGTTCCTGCTGGAAGAAGAGGCGGGCCTCGGCGACGAGGGCCTTTCGCTGGGGCACACGGAGTTCTACGCCAGCGGCAATATTGACGACAGGTTTTACGGCCAGCTGGTCTTCGTGCTCGATCAGCACGAAGGCGCGGTCGAATTGGAGCTGGAGGAGGCTTTCGTGCAAAGCCTGGGACTGGGCCATGGCCTCACGCTGCGGGCGGGGCGCTTCTACTCCGCGCTCGGGTATCTGAACGAGCAGCACGAACATGCCTGGGATTTCGCCGATGCGCCGCTGGTCTATCGGGGGCTGTTCGGTCACCGGCAGCTCTCCGACGACGGCCTGCGCGCCAGTTACGTTGCGCCTTTCGACACGTTTCTGGAGGTGGGCGCCGAACTCTTTCGCGGCGGCCGCTTCCCCGCCGCGGGCAGCGGGCATGACGGCGTCGGCGCCTGGAGCGCCTTTGCCCACATCGGGGGCGATATCGGCATCGAGCACAGCTGGCAGCTGGGGCTCGGGCAATGGCGGGCGGACGATGTGAACGGGCGCGCGGGCGGCGGCCACGGGCATGACGGCGAGGATGCCGGCGCGGCGGTGGAGACCCCTTCGTTTTCCGGGGACTCCCGGATCCGTGCCCTGGACCTGGTGTACAAGTGGGCGCCCCTGGGCAATCCGAATGTGCGGCAATTTAAATTCCAGTTCGAGTATTTGGCGCGGCGGGAGGGCGGCCGCGTCGTATTGCTGAACAGCGACCCGTTCGAGTCCACGGATTACCGGGGCCGGCAAAGCGGTTGGTACGCGCAGGCGGCCTACCGGTTCCTGCCCCGCTGGCGCACGGGAGTGCGCTACGACCGGTTGCGCGCCGACAACTCCGGCTCGGACGCGGATGTGTTGGCCGAGGCGGGGCTGGACGACGAGGGACACCGGCCCAGGAGGTACAGCCTCATGCTGGAATGGCTGCCCAGCGAGTTCAGCCGCCTGCGCCTGCAATACAACCGCGATAAATCCAGCGCCGATGCGGACGACCAGGTTTTTCTGCAATATACCCACAGCCTGGGCGCGCACGGCGCCCATTCGTATTGATCGGAATTGAGCGGCTACGGCTATTGAGCGGCTATTGAGCGGATCTGGGGTCATGTGCCGCGACCGCGCGCCTGTAGTCGGCGGGGATGCGCCGCATTGGGCGCCGAATCGGGCGGACCCGAATCGAGCGGACGGTCAGCGCCTGTCGGCGCTGCTCGTTCTTGCCCTGGCGCTGCCCCTGGCCGGCGGCGGCGATGCCGTTGCGGCGCCGCTTAAGGTCTTCGCCTGCGAGCCCGAGTGGGGCGCCCTGGCGCGGACCTTGGGCGGCGACAACGTGGAGGTCTATGCGGCTACCACGGCGGCGCAAGATCCGCACTATATCCAGGCGCGCCCCAGTCTGATCGCCAGGGCGCGCCGCGCCGACCTCCTGGTGTGCGCCGGCGCGGAGCTGGAGATCGGCTGGCTGCCGCTGCTGTTGCGAAAATCGGGCAACGGCAGGATACAGGCGGGGCAGCCGGGGCATTTCATGGCGACGGCCCATACCGCCTTGTTGGAGAAGCCCGCGACGCTGGACCGCAGCCGGGGCCACGTCCACGCCGCGGGCAACCCGCATATTCATCTGGACCCGCGGCGCGTCGAACAGGTGGCCCGGGCGCTGGCCGCGACTCTGGCCGCGATCGATCCGGCGAATGCGCCCCAGTACCGGCGGAACCTGGCGGATTTCGCGGCCCGTTGGCAGGCCGCGCGCGAGGAATGGCGGCGCCTGGCCGCGCCGTTGCGCGGCAAGCGCATCGTCGTCTATCACAATTATTGGGTCTATCTGGAGCGTTGGGCGGGGCTGCAAAGGGCCGCGGCCCTGGAGCCCAAGCCCGGCATTCCGCCCAGCGGCAGTCACTTGGCCTCGTTGCTGGAGCAAATGCGCCAGGAGCCGGCCGCTCTGATCGTCCATACCGAGTACCGGAGCGGGCGCGCGGCGCGTTGGCTGTCCGGGAAGACCGGCATCCCCGTTCTTGCCCTGCCCGCCACCGTGGGCGAGGGCGAGGAGCTGGGGCAGTGGTTCGAACGCCTGTTGCGGGCCTTGCTCGAAGCGGCCGGGTGAGTCTGGCAAGGGCCAGGTGAACCTGGCAAGCCTGGACGCGAGCATCCTGGGGCCGGCCTTTGCCGCCGGCTTGGTGGTGCTTGCCACGCATGTGCCGCTGGGGCGGGAAGTGCTCAAGCGCGGCATCGTATTCATAGATTTGGCGGTTGCCCAGATTGCCGGCCTGGGCGTGATCGTTGCCCATACCCTGGGTTGGGAGGCGCACGGCTGGGGGACGCAGTTGGCCGCCGTCGCCAGCGCCCTGGCAGGCGCCTGCTTGCTGGGCTGGATGGAACGGCGCTGGGGCAAGTTCCAGGAAGCGCTGATCGGGGCGGCCTTCGTGCTCGCCGCTACGGCGGGCATCCTGCTGTTGGCGGAAAACCCGCACGGCGGCGAACGCCTCAGGGAATTGTTGGTGGGGCAAATCCTCTGGGTGACGTGGGGGCAGTTGCTCCCCGCCGTTTTGGTCTCGGCATTCGTTTTGTCGGTGTGGTTCTGCCTCGGGGCGCGCCGTGTCGGACGGGTGGGCTTTTACGCGCTGTTCGCCCTGGCGGTTACGGCCTCGGTGCAGCTGGCGGGGGTTTATCTGGTGTTCGCCAGCCTGATTATCCCGGCGCTGGCGGGCATCGGTCAGAGCGCGGGCAGGGCGCTGCTGGTCGGTTATGCCGCCGGCGGCGCGGGGTACGCGCTGGGCTTGGTCTTGTCCGCGCTCCTGGACTTGCCGGGCGGCGCCGTCATCGTGTGGGGCATCGCGGCCATGGCCCTGCTGGGCAGGGCGCTGTGCGGGGCGCCGGCGCGGGCGGCAGAGGGCGGCTCCCCGGCGCCGGGCTGAATGCGGCGCGGCTATTCCG
>JAPPQA010000204.1:0-22832 GCA_028817255.1 Gammaproteobacteria bacterium
CAGCGCCGCCGGATGTTCCCTGAAATTTCCGCGTAAGGGCCTAACCGCCGGCATCCTTGCCAGTTCTCTCGCCTGCCTGCCCGTCGCCCCCGCCGTCGCCCCCGCCAGCCGGAGCGCCCTTGTCCTCCTGGCCGGAGGCAACCGATCTCCCGGCGGGGTAGCCGGCGGCGGCGCGCAACTGTTGCAGCCACTGATCCACCTGGCCCTCGTCCATTTTATAGGGATAGCGGTCGCGGGCCCGGCGATGCAATTCCCGGCTCAGCCGGGCGCGCGACTCGTTGCGCAACAAGACCCGGATGCGGGGACGCACCTGCTCGTAATCCAGTGTCCGCGCGGGCAACATGTCCCCGCGCTTGACGATGTGAAACCCGTCGCGGTCCCGGGCGACCTCGCTGAGTTCCCCCTTGGGAAGCCGCTCCAATAATTTCTGGAACTGAGGCTGCAGGCGGGCAAGGTACGTCAGCCTCATATAGCCGCCGTTGAGTTTGCTGGGACCGTGCTTCGAGTACCGTTCCACCGCCTGCTCGAAGCTCAGTTTGCCCTCAAGCAACTGCCGGCGCACGTCATTCGCCTGCTTCCATACCGCGGCAACGACCGCCTCGTCGGCATCCGCCTCCACGGGGAAAAAGATTTGCCAAAGATGAACGCGCCGCCCCATGACGAAGCGCTCCTTCTGGAGCCGGTAGTATTCCCGCATCTGTTCTTCGCTCGGGTAATCCGTCGCGATCTGGGTGTCAACCACGCGGCTCAGGTAGTAATCGTACAATACCCCCTCGGCGCGGCGGCGCATCAAAAAGCCCGCGACCGGATCGCGCTGCCGATTCTCGGCCAGAGCCATCTGCAACAGGGACTGGCGATCGACTTCCTGGCGCACGAAACGCTGGAAAGCGGCGGCGTCTCCCAGCAGGGCATTGCGCCGTTGCGGCGCCATATGGACCAGCAGGGCTCGCAACAGGGGGTAGTCCACGCGAACCCCCGGCACGCGAACCCCCGGTGGCTGCGAGCCCGCAGGCGGCGGGACAGGCGGCTCGCCGGCGGGCGCCGGGGCCGCGGCAGAGGGGGTATCTTTCCGTTCCTGCCCCTCCTCTTCGCCGGGGGACAAGCCGAACCATTCCCGCAGGGAAAATGCGCCGGCACCGAACGCCAGCGACAAGCCCGCCAGCAACAACACCCCTCTCGCCGCCCCGGCAACGAGAAACCGCGGCCGGGAAAGTGCCTTGTTTCGCTTATTTAATACCATTTCCTACCATTTTCCGGTCAAATCCCTTAAAATCCCCCGTTACGACCACTGGCGTAACAATATGACGATATATAATCCTAGTATAAATCGTTGTAGGATAGCAGCTGCCCGCCGTTGCCGAGCAAGAATATTGCGAGCAAACGGGCATCGGCCGCTCCTGCCGACAACCTCTGCAACCGAGGCAATACTACGACATAGGCGATCATGGCGCAAAAGAAGTCCCTGAATCTCGCCACGATGTTCGCCGACATCAGCGGCAGCACCAGCCTGTACGAAAAGCTGGGCGATCAAAAGGCGCGCAGTACGGTAGCCAGCTGCATGATGGCGGCCGCACGGATTATCCACGGCGAGAAAGGCAAAGTGATCAAGACCATCGGCGACGAGCTGATGTGCGTCTTTCGCCGGGCGGACGAAGCCGTGAACGCCGCCGCCAAGCTCCACGAAACGCTGGAAGACCAGAAATTCGAGGGCACCGAGCTGTCCATGCGCATCGGCATCCACTACGGGCCCGGGATCGTCGAAGGCAGCGACGTATTCGGCGACGCAGTCAACACGGCGGCCAGGATGGTGGCGCAGGCGAAGGCGAAGCAGACCATTATCAGCAAAGATTCGGTGGACCTGCTGCCCGCCTACCTGCGGGATGCCTGCCGCTTCGTGGATACCGCCTCCCTCAAAGGGAAAAAGGAAGACATGCAAATCTACGAGGCGCTGTGGCAGCAGGAGGACTCGACCCGCATGGTCATGCCCGTGGCCAAGAAGCAGGCTGCCCAGGGCGCCGCGACCACGCTCATCATCCGCTACCACGACAAGACGGTAAAACTTGACAAGAGGCGTTCTTCGCTGCTGATGGGGCGCAGCGAAGGATGCGACCTGTACGTAGATGAGCAACTGGCATCCCGCTATCACGTGCGGATCGAACTCCGGCGCGACAAGTTCTTCATTATTGACCAGAGCACCAACGGCACTTACCTGCGTCTCAACGGCGGCGGGGAGGATACTTTCCTGCGGCGGGAGGAAATGCCGCTGACGGGCAGCGGGCAAATCAGCCTGGGCCGCACCTTCGACGACAACCCGACCGAAATTGTGGTATTCTCGCACGGCAAGTGATCGTGAGCTCTCCTACCACCAAGGGGATCGTACCCGGCGTTGCGCCCGGCACGGAGGCGGCAAATGCCGCAACGGCGGAATGGAGTTCCCACGGCATCACGGACATGGGCAAGGCGCGCAAGATCAACGAGGACGCCTTCCTGCAGCGCGCCGACATTGGCCTGTGGGCGGTGGCCGACGGCATGGGCGGACACTCCGCGGGCGATGTCGCAAGCAAAATGGTAGTCAGGAGCCTGGCCAAGCTGGAACGAGAGGGAGAGGTCAACGATTATATCGAGATCATTGAGCGGCAGTTGTTCGAAACCAATGTCCGCCTGCGGCAACGGGCCGCCGAGACGAACCGCAGGATGATCGGCAGCACGGTGACAGTGTTGGCGTTGCATAGGCCCTACGGGATATTCATGTGGGCCGGAGACAGCCGTCTGTACCGACTGCGAGACGAAAAATTGTATCAACTCACCACGGATCATTCACAGGTTGCGGACTATGTCAGCGAGGGGCTGATAACGCCCGATCAGGCGCTGACCCATCCCATGCGGAACCGGATTACGCGGGCAGTCGGCGCCAGCGAGCAGTTATGCCTGGACATAGAAATGACCGCCTTGCAGACCGGCGACCGTTACCTGTTGTGCAGCGACGGCCTGACCGGTTACGTCACAGACGCCGAGATCCGCAAAGTGCTGCTTGACGGCAGCGATGCCAGGGAAACGTGCGAGCAGTTGATCGGCACCGCCATCGCCCATGACACCGGGGACAACGTGACCGCGGTTATCGTGGACTTGCACCAATGAACCGCCGTAGCCGGTGTCCCGGGCCAAGCCCTTTCGCAACGGCAACAGGATTGTCCCGTCATGGCTGATTTCCGCAACGCGCTCGTGGCCCTGGGAGAGGGCCGGGTCGATCTCAAGGTCCTGCTCGAAAGAATCAGCCAATTGCTGGTCCAAAAGCCGCAGTTAATCGAGCCCATGCTCGGGCAACTGGAACAAGCGTACTCGAGCAAACTGCTGAGCAACGAGTCGTACGCGTCAATCAAGCGCCACATCAACGATACCCGGCGCCAGAAAAAACAGCCGCAGCCGGCCGCGGCAAAGACGCGGGCGGCAAAAACCAAGAAGACCGGCGCCGCCGCCAAGAAACCCGGCGCCGCGGCGGCGACCACGCGGGTAAGCCCCACGCGCACCCCCATCCACGAGGAGGACATGGCGTCGGAGATCCAAGCCGCCCTGGCCATGGCGGATCAGCCGGAAAGCACGGCCGCAACGGAAGATTTCGAGCGCGCCGACTCCCTGACATCTCCGGGGAGCGCCCCTGCCTCCACTGGCTGGGCGGAACCGGGCGGGGAGCGGGAGGCGCCGGCAACGCCGATGGACGTGGGCAGCGTGATCAAAGACCGCTTCAAACTCCTCGACGTACTCGGCCAGGGCGGCATGGGCAAGGTATATAAGGGCATAGACCTGTTGAAGGAGGAGGCCAAGGACAAGAACCCCTACGTGGCCATCAAGTTGCTCAACGAGGACTTCAAACGGCATCCCGAGGCCTTCATCGCCCTGCAACGGGAATCCAGCCGACAACAGAAGCTGGCCCATCCCAACATCGCCACCGTCTATGACTTCGACCGGATCGGCACCTCCGGCACCCAGGTGTACATCACCATGGAACTGATGGAAGGCCAGCCGCTCAATTCTTATATTCGGCGCGCCATCAAACCCAAAAGCGGATTGCCGTTCGAGAAGGCCTTCCCGATCATCCAGGGGCTGGGGCGCGCCCTCGAATACGCCCACGAAAGGAATATCGTCCACTCCGACTTCAAGCCGGGCAACTCCTTCCTGTGCAATGACGGAACCGTGAAGGTGCTGGATTTCGGCATCGCCCGCGCCGTGAAAAACCCCCAGGCCGGCGATGGCGAGAAGACCCTGTTCGATCCGGGCAAGCTGGGCGCGCTCACCCCGGCCTACGCCAGCCTGGAAATGCTGGAAGGAGAGGACCCCGACCCCCGCGACGACATCTACGCCCTGGGTTGCGTGGCCTACGAACTGCTCACGGGCGAACACCCGTTCCGCAAGATGCCCGCCAACGTTGCCCGCGACAACCGGCTCACGGTCGCCCCCGTCAAGGGCTTGAAGCGCCGCCAGATGAAAGCGCTGGCCAAATCGCTGGCCTTCGAGCGCAAGGACCGCGCCGGCGACGTCACGACTTGGCTCGAAGAGCTGGAAGGCAAGGCCCAGTGGCACAAAAACCCATGGGTGCTCGCCGCGGGCGCCGTGGCGGCACTCTGCCTGGGGCTGATCTATCCCACGATAAACTACCTGCATCAGCGTCAGATCGGGATCCTGATCGGGGATATAAAAAGCGGGGAGCAGCAGTTCATCAAGCAGGAGCTCGCGCAACTGGAGGAGCGCGACCCCAGGGATCAGCAGCGCATCCTGGACGAGGCCCGCGACAGCATCCAGAAATACTTCGAGCAGCAAGTCGCGGCCGTCGCGGATGCCAAACTGAAGCGCTACGACTTCCCGCGAGCGGCGCAGTTCCTGGAACAGGCGAAGATGCTTTACCCCGATTCCTTGTGGCTCAAAGAATTCCAGGACGCGCTTGAGGACCGCAAGAGCCAGCTCCTCTTCACGCTCACAAAGGAGTACATCAAACAACGCGGCCCCAGCAACTCTCCGAATCCGAATCCGGAGAACCTGCTGCCGGATAAGCAGAGAGTGGAAATCACGGACACGCTGACGATTATCGCCACGGTGGATCCCCAGCACCCGCTGCTGAACGATCCGCTCCTCTCCAACGCCTACAAGCTGGTCGCCGAAATGGAACTCAATCAAGGCCGCATGGAACAGGCGCTCGCCTACATCACGGCCGGGCTGCAAAGCGCCCCGGAGGACAACAGCCTCATTGACCTGAAGAAACGAGTGGAACGACAACAAAAGATAGCCGAACTGGAGGGGCAGCTCGGCCCTGCCCTCGCCACGCTTAAAACCCTGGACGATTACCAGGGCCAGTCCGAAAACATCCTGGCGCTGGCCAGGGAGGATCGGAAACATCCCCTGCTCGAAAAACTGGCCGCCGGCATGAAGAGCGCGTTCGATCCCGAGTTGGCTCGAATCAACGCGCAGGGCAACCGGGAGGAGGCTGCCGCGGCTACCGAAAAATACGGCACTTTGCTGAGCGGTCTGGGCCTGGGCCGCGAGTTGTCCAATTTGAAACTGGCGCACCTGAGCGGCGCGGCGCGGGAAGCCGCGATCCGGGAGATCGTCGAAGACAGCCAGGGCCGGATGCAGGCCTTGTTGCAGGCTCCCAAGATCGGGGAGACCGACTGGGAAGGACAAATACAGGCCGATCTGCAGCAGCTCAAGAGCCTGCTGCCGCCCGAGAATGAGACGCTGAGCTCGTTGCAAGAGGGGGTCTTCAAACTCTATGCCGACGATGCGCGCGGGGCCGCCGCAGAGAACCGCTTCACGGATGCCAACGACAGGCTGAACCGCCTCGAACAGTGGATCGGGCCTACAGAGCCCCTAATCCAGGCCCGCGACAGCGTCGCCAAGGCCGAAGATGCCTTTAACCGCGAACAGGAACGCAAACAGCGCCTGGCCACGATAGAAGAAAACAAGCAACTCCTGCTGAGCGCGCTCAAGGCCCGCCAGCTGGAAGGCACCGGGGGCGCCAAGGCCATTCTGCAAGAGCTGCAAAAGGATATGCCGGCTGACGATCCCTTCCTGGTGGAACAAATCTTCCCCGAATTCGAGAGGGCTTACCTGCGGCTGGCGGCGGACAAAGACAAGCAGGGCGACACCGAGGGCGCCAAGGCGCTGATCGAGGAGGGGCTGCGGATCGTGCCCGCTTCCCCCAAGCTGGAGAAAGCCAAAGGCGAATACGAAATCAAAGGCGACGTCACCTTCCTGCGCAGCACCTTCAGCAACAGTACGACCCTCGCCGACGCCGGCATCCGGCAGCGGCTTGAGCAAGTGCGCAACGCCGACCCGCAGCGTTACGCCACCCTGGTGCCGGAATTCACGCAACAACTCGCCGGGCGCATCGAAGGGCTGCTCGCCGCCAATCCGCAACAGGCCGCGCAACTGGCCGGCAATGCCTCCAGGCTGTTCCCGGAATCGTCCCAACTGCAGGCGCTGCTGGAAAAGATCAGCATACCGCCCTGGAACGAAACGGAGGCGCAGCTCGCCCTGGACGAGTCCCGCCTGACACAAGCTGCCGTGCTGCTTGCGGAGGCGCCGCCGGCGCACCCGAAGGCACAGGAATTGCAGGAGCTCCTGCGGCAACGGCAGGAACAGGCAAAACAGGCGTATGCCGCCTTCGTGACGGCCCGCGACGGCGCCGGCACGGACGCCAAGGCACTACGCGAAGCGGAGGAACAGCTGCGCCAGGCCCAGGGACTGTGGACCGACAACTCCGAATACGAAGGCGCCGCGCAGGAACTGAAACGCGCGCTGGCCGCGGCAGCCAAGTCCAGCAAACGTCCCCGGCTGCTCGCACGCGAACAGGACATCACGCAGGTGACCACGGAAAGCCCGCCGCAACAGCAAACAGCCGCGGTATCGGCCGCCCCCGCGGACAGCCCCGCCGCCAAAGAGACCTCGGCCGCATCGGACGCGCCGTCGGAACCGACGGCAGCGGGAGAAAAGCTGACCAAGGCCGAACCGCCTGCTCCCTGGCGGCCGATCGCCAGCAGCCAGGCATGCACGGAGCGGCTTGCCGGCCACGGGAGACGCGCCAAGGCGCTTTGCTTCGACATGATTACCGACAGCCTGCGCGGACCGCTGATGGTGGTAATCCCGCAAGGCAGCGCCTTATTTGGGGGGGACCAGCAGAAGCAGTCGAAGCAAAAGCAGCTCTCCTTCGCCGCTCCATTCGCCATCAGCAAATACGAGATCTCGGTCAACGACTACAACAAGTACTGCCACCTGAGCAAAGCCTGCGCTTTGATCAAAGAAGACAAAGACCTGCCGATAACCCAAATCTCCGCGGAAGATGCGGTGAATTACGCAATCTGGCTGTCCGATCGCACCGGGAAAACCTACCGTCTGCCCAAAGTCGAAGAATGGGAATACGCTGTTTGGGCTAACGGCAAACAGCCGAAAAAAGACTTTAATTGCCGGGTTGTGCTCGGCGAAAAGATCCTCAAGGGCACGGGTTTAATCAGCGTTAAATCCGGCAAATCCAATGGCTGGGGACTCAAGAACTACCTGGGCAACGCCCAGGAATGGGTGAACGATGGGGGCGGGTGGCACGCCCGGGGCGGCGCCTACTCGGATTCCCTGTCCAACTGCAATCCCACCCTGGCGCGCCCCCATACGGGTGCCGCAGACGGCACCACCGGCTTCCGCGTAATACTGGTGGACATCGGCTAAGCGCAACGCAATCGCCATGGCGAAGCGCAAAACCCTGCACCAACTCTGCCAGTCGCACGCCAACGGGTTCCTGTTGCACGAAGATTACCGGCAAGCGCGGCGGGCCCTCATCTCCGACATCCTGGAACGCAACCACCCTTTGCAGGAAAGGGATTACCCCTTCTGCGACGGCAGGCAAAAAAAACCGGGAGACACCGCGATCCGGACCCGGCGGCACATGGCCAAGAACCAGGCGAAACAACTGGCGCAGCTCCGCAAGGAGAACGCCCCTGCCAAGCCGGGGCGCGGCAAGATCGCACTCGCGCTCGCCGTGATCTTCGGCCTGTTGCTGCTCCTGGGCGCCATCCTGCTGCCGCTTTCGGACAGCAGCGGCGAACCCGCGAACCCGGTCGCGCCAGAGCGGGCACGGCACGGCGTCTGAGACGGCGTCCAGAGCTGGTCGCGCCACGGTGCAGCAACCTCCGGGACCCGATCCCTTCTCCTCTCTGACGGCGGCGCAATGGTGGGACCCGGACGGCCCCATGAAAGCCTTACATGCCATCAACGGCCCGCGTCTGCGCTATATTGAGCAACATGTCGCGCTGGCCGGGCTTACGGTAGCCGACATCGGTTGCGGCGGCGGTCTGCTGGCCGAGGCCATGGCCCGCCGCGGGGCACGGGTAACCGGCCTGGACCTCGCCGGGCCCCCGCTACAAGCGGCCCGCGAACACGCCCGGGAACAGCCCTCCCTGGAAATCGCCTACGTACAGGGCGCTCCCGAAGAGTATGCGAAGCGCCATGCCGGGCGTTTCGACGCCGCGGTCTGCATGGAACTGCTGGAACACGTCTCCGACCCGGAGGCCATCGTGACCGCATGCGCGCGCTTGATTCGTCCCGGCGGGACGCTGTTCTTTTCCACCCTGAACCGCCGCCCGAAGAGTTACCTGCTCGCGGTGCTGGCCGCCGAATATCTGTGCGGCCTGCTGCCCATGGGCACTCACGACTACCGCAACTTTCTGCGCCCCTCCGAATTGACCGCCATGGTTCGCAGACAGGGATTGCAGGCGCGCTCGATCCGCGGCCTGGGTTATCTCCCCTTCGTCAACCGCGCCTTTCTGGCCGACCGACCGGACATAAACTACCTGCTCTGCGCCCAGCGGCCGGAAGCGACCGCGTGAACCGCCCCCGGGTCCTCGACGAGTGAAGCGCGGGGAAATCCCGCTCCCCCAATCGCGCGAGGGCAACCGAATGACGACGGCATGACCGAAAAAGATGCGCCGTCCGGGGCCGCCTACTGCAGGCAGCGGGCAGCCCCGGACGGCTCCAACCTGCATTACTGCCTGCTATACGCCCCGCCCGCCAGGCGTCGCGCCCTGCTGGCGCTGCATGCATACGAGCAGGAGCTGGCGGAGGCCGTCCTGCGCGGCAGCGACCCGGGGGTAGCCCGGCTGCGACTGGCCTGGTGGCGCGAGCAACTGCGCCGCAGCCGCACGGGGCGACACGACCACCCCGTGATGCAAGAGTTGCACGCGCTGCGGGAACAGCCGTTGCCGCCCGCGGAGACGCTGGCGGCCATGATTGACGCCCACGAACGACGGCTGCAACCCGCGCGCCCGGAGAGTCTCTCCGAACTGCTGAGGGAGTACTGCGCCGCCGGCGGCGCCCTGTGGCGCTGGACCGCCAGGCTGTGCGGCCCCGAGCGCGCGCAACCGCCGGCAGGCGCCGCAACCCCCGGCCGGGGAGAAACCGGGGAACGGCAGGCAGAAGACCTGGGCTGCGAGTTGGGCTGCCTGGCCGATGCCTTCCACTCCCTGCAGCACCTGCGCCAAAATGCCGCCATGGGGCGCCTGCAACTGCCCCTGGAGTGGTTGCGCGGCGCCGGCATCGAAACGGAGCGGTTGGCGGCGACGGAACCGCGGGCGCGCCAATTGGCGGCGATAGGAGTAGAGGCCGTGCGCAGCCGCCTGGAAACGCTGGCAAAGGCGTTCCCGCAAGCGCAGCGACGACGGCAGCTGCCCTGCCTGATCCTGGCGCGCCTGCTGACCGTTACCTGCCGCGAGATCGCCGCCGACGGCTACCGGCTGCTGGAGCGGCGCGTCGCCCTCACTCCGCTGCGCAAACTGTGGCTGGCCTGGCGCATGCGGCGCCTCGTGTAATCCAGGGCGCGGGAAACGGCCGCCGCCAACCGACCCCGCCGTCGCAGTGCCGGGTCCAGCAGCAAACGCACCCGCAGACGACGCAGGTCCCGGGACGGGAGATCGCCAGGGAAGAACGCCACCGGCAGGCCGCCGCGGGCGCCGCGCAGGCAGAACGCCGTTAACCACGGGTGGGCGCAGGCGCCGGGACGGAGTACGGCGGCCTCCAGACAGCCGTCGCGATGCAGCAACCACCACCGCCCCTCCCCATCCAGTAAAACGGCGGCGGGACGGCGGCGCAACGGCAACGCCGCAAGCAACAGCAACGGCGCGAGCCAGGGATGCGTCCGCGGCAACGCGGACAGAAACAAGCCGAGCAACGCCAGCGCCCAGACCGCCGCGCGTACCGCGCGCAGCCGCGACGCCGGCAACAGCGGCAGGTACAGGGTTTGCCGCCAATGCGCCCCCGCCGCGGTCATGCCGCGCAAATTCCCGTAAGAATCCTGTACTGCTTCAGACACATATAAGACAACGCTAGGCAAGGAAGTCGGGTAGCCTCGATGTTTTTCACGCAACAGAAAACAGAAGGACTACCCGATGCAGATACGAAGTCTGCGGATCAAATCTTATCGCAGTTGGGCGATAGACGATACGTCCGGTGCGCCCGCGCAGGACCCGGCGCGAACGGCTGGAGTTTTACTGAGAGTTGAAGGACGAAGACTGCTCCCGGGCTCTGTGCCTCAAAGCCATCGGCTGGTCGCGGGCAACCTACTACCGCTGGCTGAAGCGCTACCGGGAGCAGGGCATGGCCGGGCTGGCCGAACGCAGCCGTCGTCCGCGTCGCAACCGGCAAAGAAAGTGGACGGCGAAGCAAGAGCGGGCGGTGCTGGCCTTGCGCGACCGCCAGCCGTTGTGGGACAAGCGCAAGATTGCCGCCGTGCTGCGCCGCGAAGGCGTCCTGTCGCTCAGCGAAAGCACGGTGTGGCGCATCCTGCAAAGGGCGCTGGCCCGGCGCCGTATCTGGCCCGCGTCGTCGTATGCCGGACGGGCCAAACCCAAGCGGCGGCGGGTCTTTCGAGGTCATGCCCAGCCTTGGCGCTGGGGCATGAAGGCGCACGGCCCCGGCCGGTTAGTGCAGGTGGACCACATGAGCGTGAGCTTCCCCGGCTGCACCTTGAAAAATTTCACCGCCGTATGCCCGGTCACCGGCTATCTGGTGTCTCGCGTCTATAGCCGAGCCACCAGCGCCAACGCCGTTCGCTTCCTGGAATACGTCTTGCAGTCCTTGCCGTTCCCCGTGCTCTCGCTGCAGGTGGACGGGGGCAGCGAGTTCCGCGGCGCACTGGAAGAAGCCTGCCGGGTGCGCGGCATCGGCCTGTACGTGTTGCCTCCCAGAAGCCCCAAATGGAACGGGTGTGTGGAACGGGCGCATCGTTCCCTGCGTGAGGAATTCTATACCCGATATCGAGGCGACTGGCGTTTGCGGACGGTGAACCGCGCCATGGAGGACTTCCAGAAACACTACTGTCACTACCGCCCTCACGGCGGCAGAGGCAGAGACATGCTTACCCCTATGGAGTATTATCGCCGCTTCGCAGAGGCAGCCTGATTTGTCTCATATGTGGTGAACCCGTTCAAAATATTGACACTCGGCCCGTTCATCCGATAAAATCCCGCCTTGCCGAGAACAGTGAGGCAGGAAGCCCAATGAGTCCAACTATCGAAACACCGTTTGCAATCGCGGCGGCGCATGGTGTCGGTATTCGCTACAACTCTGCCAGCCCTCCACGTGCAAAAGGCGGAGGCACCCATGGCTGAGGAGAAAAACTCTACCGCGCCCGAGAATTACGCCGAGGCGGTTCATCTTGACCCAAAAGATGCCGTTGCCTATACCGCTCGGGGCATTGCCAGAGCAAAACTTGAACTACACCAAGCGGCTATCGAGGACTTCGACCAAGCCATTCGACTGGAACCAGCACTTGCCGCTGCATACAACAATCGGGGCATTGCCAGATATCACTCAGAACAATACCAGGAGGCTATCGAGGACTACGACCAAGCCATTCGACTGGAACCAAAAGATGCCGCTGCATACAACAATCGAGGCAATGCCAAAAGACACCTGGAACAATACCAGGAGGCTATCGAGGACTACGACCAAGCCATTCGACTGGAACCAAAAGATGCCGCTGCATACAACAATCGAGGCAATGCCAAAAGACACCTGGAACAATACCAGGAGGCTATCGAGGACTACGACCAAGCCATTCGACTGGAACCAAAAGATGCCGCTGCATACAACAATCGAGGCAATGCCAAAAGACACCTGGAACAATACCAGGAGGCTATCGAGGACTACGACCAGACCATTCGCCTTAAACCAAAAAATGCTGCTGCACACAATAATCGGGGCATTGCCAAATATCGCCTTAAACAATACCAGGAGGCTATCGAGGACTACGACCAGGCCATTTGCCTTGAACCAAAACTTGCCGCTGCCTACTACAATCTACAAAATGCAACAGACACCTTGAACAAATACCAGGCGGCCATTGCCTACTGCAAGCGGGGCAAGGCCAACTATCAACTTGGACAATACCAGGCGGCTATCGAGGACTACGACCAGGCCATTTGCCTTGAACCAAAACTTGCCTTTGCATACAACAATCGGGGCAAGGCCAAATATCGCCTGGATCAATACCAGGAGGCCATCAAGGACTTCGGCCAAGCCATTTGCCTTGAACCAAAACTTGCCGTTGCCTACTACAATCGAGGTGCTGCCAAAGAAAAATTAGAATGTATTGACAAAGCGCGTTCCGACCTTCAGATCGCCCTGCGCCTCGCCCAGGAAGCCGGCGATGAAAAATTGGCAGCTGCAATCTCCAATACAATCCAGGAAATTGATAATCCCGAAACGCAATAAACAGAATTGGCCGCGAACAGAATCGGCCTCCAAATCCGCGATTGGATGGCGAGGGAAGGGAGATCGCTTCCTGAGGATGTAAGTACGATAAGGCTTTCGGTACAATTGTAGCCTATTCGCTACCGCACCCAATAGGTGCAACGCATATGGGCATTCCCTCGAACTGCAAGACGGCGGCAAAGCGGGGGCAACCGTGCGGGCTGGTCAGAGTGCGCCCGGCCTGGGTCCTCCAGCCCCTGAATTAGTCGAAATCCCCCTTTCCCGACCGATAGGGACGGTCCCTTTCCTACGACTGTGCTGTCGCGCTCCCTTTCCGGGACGAATCGGCACCCTCACTGCCGGAAAAACCCTCCGCTCAGCTCAATCACGGATTTGGAGCCCCATAGAATCCTTGCAATTCAAGACGACTGCCAGGATACTGGCAGGGGACGCCGGTTGTAGTGATCCAAAATAATGATTTCCCCTGCAAACAAAAAAGACCAAGACCGCGCGCGTACGCCGACGGGACGGGAGCAACGGCCGCGGCCATCCCGGCCGCGCGAAGTCGGCGGCCCACGCGGCCCGGAGCCGACCCGCTACGGCGACTGGGAGCGCAAGGGGCGCTGCATAGACTTCTAGCGGCACTCCAGGCTCCAGGCACGGCGACGATAGAACGCAAGACTATGAAAACAGAAAGGCCCCGGGCGGACAGACCTCTGTCGCCGCACTTGCAGATCTACAAACCGCAATTGACCTCCGTCTTGTCAATTACGCACCGCGGCAGCGGCGTTCTGCTGGCTCTCGGTTCGCTGGCGCTGGGGATGACCCTGGTGGCGCTGGCGCTGGGGATGCAGACCTTCTCCACCGTGCAGGAGCAACTCCGGTCCTGGTACGGCCAGTGCGCCCTGCTGACCTGGAGCGCCTGCCTGTACTACCACCTGTGCAATGGAGTCCGGCACCTGTTCTGGGATGCCGGATACGGCTTCCAGTTGAAAACGGCTTACGCCTCCGGAATCGCGGTCCTGGCCCTGACCGCGGCGCTAACGGCACTGACCTGGGTACTCAGCGCGTACCGGCTGAGCGGCGGTCCATGAGTCCGCGCGCATGAGTCTGCGGACGCCGCTGGGCCGGGCGCAGGGGCTGGGGACGGCGAAGTCCGGCCTCCACCACTGGTGGCTACAGCGCCTGACCGCCATCGCGCTGGCGCCGCTCAGCCTGTGGTTTGCCCTGGCGGCGACCCATCTCCTGCACGCCGACTACTACGCGACGGTCTCCTGGGTGGCAGATCCGCTGAACGCCTGCTTGTTGATCATCTTCCTGGTCGCCTTGTACTACCACGCCCTGCTGGGCATGCAAGTGGTGGTGGAAGACTACTCGCACGGCCCGGGGGAGAAGCTGGTCTGCCTGGTCATTCTGCGCCTGCTATTTCTGTTCGTCGGCATCACCGCGGTTTTGGCCGTGCTTAAGGTGGCGCTGGGGGGCTGACCCAGAGCGGGGCGATGCGCAGCAAGAGCTACGAGATCGTTGACCACAAGTACGATGTCGTTGTGGTCGGCGCCGGCGGCGCCGGGTTGCGCGCCACCTTCGGAATGGCCGCCAAGGGGCTGACCACCGCCTGCATCACCAAGGTATTTCCCACCCGCAGCCATACCGTGGCCGCCCAGGGAGGGATCAGCGCCGCGCTCGGGAACATGGGCGAAGACGACTGGCGCTGGCACATGTACGACACGGTCAAGGGTTCCGACTGGCTGGGCGACCAGGACGCCATCGAGTACATGTGCCGTGAGGCGGCGGCCGCGGTGATCGAACTGGAGCACTACGGGGTGCCCTTTTCGCGCACCGAGACCGGGAAAATCTACCAGCGCCCCTTCGGCGGCATGACCACTCACTTCGGCGAGGGAACGGCACAGCGAACCTGTGCCGCAGCCGACCGCACCGGCCACGCGATCCTGCACACCCTGTACCAACAATCGCTCAAGCACAACGCGGAGTTCTTCATCGAATACTTTGCGCTGGACCTGCTGCTGGACGAAGACGGCGCCTGCCGCGGACTACTGGCCTGGCGGCTGGAAGACGGCACCATTCACCGTTTCCGCGCCCACGCCGTGGTACTGGCGACCGGCGGCTACGGCCGGGCCTACTTCTCCTGCACCTCGGCGCATACCTGCACCGGGGACGGCAACGCCATGGCGCTGCGTGCCGGCCTGCCCCTGCAAGACATGGAATTCATCCAATTCCACCCCACCGGCATCTACGGCGCCGGCTGCCTGATCACCGAAGGCGTCCGCGGCGAGGGCGGCTACCTGACAAACTCCGACGGCGAACGATTCATGGAGCGCTACGCGCCCAGCGCCAAGGACCTGGCGTCGCGCGACGTGGTCAGCCGCTCTATCACCATCGAGATCCGCGAAGGACGCGGCGTAGGCGCAGACCGGGACCATGTACACCTGCACCTGGAGCACCTGGGGCCGGAAGTCATACAGGAACGGTTGCCGGGGATCGCCGAGTCGGCCCGCATCTTCG
This sequence comes from Gammaproteobacteria bacterium, assembly GCA_028817255.1. Taxonomy (NCBI): domain Bacteria; kingdom Pseudomonadati; phylum Pseudomonadota; class Gammaproteobacteria; order Candidatus Porifericomitales; family Candidatus Porifericomitaceae; genus Candidatus Porifericomes; species Candidatus Porifericomes azotivorans. The sequence continues at coordinate 15,250 of JAPPQA010000204.1, forward strand.
CGGGCGTGGATGTCTCCCGGGAACCGATCCCGGTGCTGCCCACGGTGCACTACAACATGGGCGGCATCCCTACGGACCACTTCGGCCAGGTCATCACCGCCGACAGGGAGGGCAAGGACGCTATCGTGCCGGGGTTAATGGCGATCGGAGAAGCCGCCTGCGTCTCGGTGCACGGCGCGAACCGGCTAGGTTCGAACTCGCTGCTGGACCTGATCGTGTTCGGACGGGCGGCAGCCCAGCGTTGCGCCGAGAACATCCGTCCCGGTCAGCCGCACAAGCCCCTGCCCGGCTCGGCCGGGGAAAGCGGTCTCGACGAGCTGGACCGTCTGCGGCACAGCAAGGGCGCCATTGCCACGGCGGAACTGCGTCTGGAGATGCAAAAGATCATGCAGTCGAATGCCGCGGTGTTCCGCAACGGAAAAATCCTGGAGGAAGGAGCGCAAAAAATGGCGCAGCTCTGGAACGGCCTCAAGGACCTGCGCGTGGAAGACCGCTCGATGATCTGGAACACCGATCTGGCGGAAACCTGGGAATTGTACAACCTGCTGGCCAACGCCATGGTCAGCATCCGCGCCGCCGCCAACCGCACCGAGAGCCGCGGCGCCCATGCCCGCGAAGACTACCCGGAACGCAACGACCAGGATTGGATGCGGCACACGCTGACCTGGCTGGACGAAGCCGGCAAAACCCGCTTCGGATACCGGCCGGTGCGGATGCGGACCCTCTCCGGCGACATCGATCCGATCCCGCCCAAGAAACGGGTGTATTAGGAGAATGCCGGGAACCATGGCGCACGCAGGGCAGGCACGGATCCATGCGCCGCGCCGGCCCCCGACATCGGGTTCCCGAGCGGGAACCCGGCTTGTCCCTGCGCGCGATAAGCGGTATGTTACCCCCATTCGCCCCGGACGCCGCGGGCCCTGCGACTGCGTGACGCACAGGCAACGATCCGCCGCGGCGACAGGCTGAGGCGAAGGAGGCTCACGATGGCGCAATTTCGGCTACCCGCGAATTCCCGGGTTCGGGAAGGCAAACACTACCACGCAGCCGAAGGAGCGGAGAACGCCAAGACCCTGCTGGTCTATCGCTGGTCCCCGGACGACGACGAAAACCCGCGGCTGGACCGGTACCGAATCGATCTGGACGGTTGCGGCCCGATGGTGCTGGACGCCCTGATCAGCATCAAGGACACGGTGGACTCGACGCTGACCTTCCGCCGTTCCTGCCGCGAGGGGATCTGCGGTTCCTGCGCCATGAACATCAACGGCACGAACACGCTGGCCTGCACCCAGGCGATCTCCGATTTCCCCGCGGAGATCCGGATCTACCCCCTGCCCCACATGCCGGTCATCAAGGACCTGGTCCCCGATCTCACGAATTTCTACGCGCAGTACGCCGCGATCAAACCATGGATGCGGACGCAGACCCCGGCGCCGCCGGATCGCGAGCGGGCGCAATCCAAGGAGGAGCGGGCCCGCCTCGACGGCCTGTACGAATGCATCCTGTGCGCCTGTTGCTCTACCGCATGCCCCAGCTACTGGTGGAACGGAGACCGCTACCTGGGGCCGGCGATCCTGTTGCAGGCATACCGTTGGATCAACGACAGCCGCGACGAAAGCATCGGCGAACGACTGGACGAACTGGAGGATCCCTTCCGCCTCTACCGTTGCCACACGATCATGAACTGCACCCGCACCTGCCCCAAGGGGCTCAACCCCGCCAAGGCCATCGCCGAAATCAAGAAACTGCTGTTGTTGCGGACCGTCTAGCGGTCCGGCAGGGACACAGCGGCAAACCCATAGCGCGCGGCGACATGGCAGACGGCGACACACGCTCCCGTTTACTGTGGATGTGCCGGCGCGGAATGCGCGAGACCGAGGCGTTGCTGTCTCGTTTCGTCTCCCGCCGCTACGACCGTCTGACGCGGGAACAGCGGCGCTGGTTCGGCGACTTTCTGGAACAATCCGACCAGGACATTCTGGACTGGATCGGCGAACGACAGGCGCCGCGCCGCCCCGAATTCGCCGCCATCGCCGCCATGATCCGCGCCGAAGGGTGGCACGAACGGTACCTCCGGCGGTGAACGCGCCCGCGCCCTGGCAAAAACTGCTGGCGGAGTGCCGGAGCGCGCCCGGCGCGGCCCAGCGGGACAATCTGGAGGAGGAGACGCGGGCGGCGCTACAGCAGGACATATGCGCCGACCTGTCCTCGTGGACGCCGCTGGCGGTGCGCGGGGAAGACGCCCGCGACTTCCTGCGCCGCATGCTGACCAGCACGGTGACGAAGGTGGGGCCGCGGCAGTCCGAACTCAGCGCCTGGTGCAAGACCGACGGCAGGGTCCGCTGCATTCTGATCCTGCTGGAGCTGCGGGGAACCTTGCACCTCGCGCTGCCGCGGGAACTGGCGGCGGCGGCGGGAGAAGAGTTGCGGCGCTTTATCCTGCGCTCGCGAGTCGGCATCGAAGACCGCGGCGAAACCGTCGCGCGCATGGGCCTGGCCGGCGACGGCGCACCGGCCAGGGTCGCCCGCTATTTCGGGGCGGCGCCGGAAGCGCCCTGGGAGACGGCCTCCGGCGACGCCGGCACGGCCGTCCGGCTGCCCGGCAGCCGGCCCCGGTTCTTCCTGGCCGGCGACGCCGCCGCGCTGGCCGCCCTGTGGCGGGAGGGCCGGGACGAATTGCGCTCCGTAGGCGCCCAGGCCTGGGCCCTGCTCGACATCCTGGCCGGATTGCCATGGATAGGGGAACGCTCCAGCGGCGCCTACCTGCCGCAAATGCTGGACCTCCTCCGACTGGGGGCGCTGGACCTGCAAAAAGGATGCTTCCCGGGGCAGGAGATCGTCGTCCGGGTGCACCACCGGGGCACCCTCAAGCAGCGCCTGTACCGGGTCGCGGCCCCGGTGCCGTTACAACCCGGCGACGGCCTGCGCGCCGCGGAGGAGGAGACGGTGGCGGGAACCGTGATCAATGCGGCGCCAAGCCCTGACGGCGGCGCCGCCCTGGCCGTAGTTCGAATCGCCGCGACCGGGCGCCGGCGCCTGCAACTGGAGCGGGATGCGCGAATCGAGGTCGCTCTGCATGAAGCCGGCGCAAAATAGCGCTGCCCCGCGCCTGCCGGCCGAATGGGAACCCCAGTCGGCGCTGCTCCTGACCTGGCCCCGCCGCGGCGGCCGGGGCAACAGACTCGCGGGCGTGGAGGCCGCGCTGACCCAGATCGCAAGCCAGGGCGCGGCGGACGGCCTGCGCCTGCTGGTCGCATGCGCCGTCGGCGGCGGCCGCGAGCGGGTGCGCCGCCTGTTCGCTGCGGCCGGCATAGACGCGACGCGGACCGCCCTGTACCCGGCGCCCGCGAACGACATCTGGGCGCGGGACCACGGCCCGATCGCAATCTATCGCGGCGGCGCGCCGGTATTGCTGGACTTTCGCTTCGACGGCTGGGGCGGGCGCTTCCCCGCGCAAAGAGACGACGCGCTGACGGCGCGGCTGCACGCCACCGGCGCCTTCGGCGCCACCCCGTTGCGCCGGCTGTCCCTGGTGCTGGAAGGCGGCGGCATAGACACCGACGGACACGGCACCCTGCTCGCGCACCGCGACTGGCCCCTGGCCGGCGGCCGCAATCCCGGCCTGGACCGGGCCGGGCTGGAGCGGCAATTGCGCCAGGCCCTGGGCTGCCGCCGCTTCCTGTGGCTGCGGCACGGCCGGCTGCCGAAAGACGACACCGACGGACACATAGACCTGACGGCGCGCTTCGTATCCCCCGGCGCCCTGGCCTACACGGCAGGGGCCGCCCTGGAGGCCGAACTGGCGCGCCTGCGGCGCCCCGACGGGCAGCGCTACGACTTGGCGCCGCTGCCGATGCCGCGCCAGACGGACGGGCCGGCCAGCTACGCGAACTTTCTGATCCTGAACCGCCGCGTGCTGGTGCCGCAATACGGACAGCGGGACGCGGACCGCCAGGCGCTGACCGCGCTGGAGTCCTGCTTCCCGGGCCGGGATTGCGTCGGCATAGACTCCCGGGCGCTGATCGCCGACGGCGGCGCCCTGCATTGCGCGGCCATGCACCTGCCCCTGGGGATCGTCCATTGAGTCCATTAAAGCAGGCCGCGGGGCGCGCGCTACGGCTGGCCGTCGCGCAATACCAATGCGGCGAAGACCGCGAGGCCAACCTGCGGGCGGCCGCCGCCGGGCTGGCGGAGGCGCGGCGGCGCGGCGCCGAACTGGCACTGCTGCCCGAACTGGCCGCCCTGCCCTACTTCTGCATGCGCCAGGAAGCGCGGCGCTTCGACTTGGCGGAACCGGTGCCGGGACCGACCACCGAACGCCTGGGACGGGAGGCGGCGCGCCTCGGGATCGTCGTCGTCACCACCGTCTTCGAGCGCCGGCAGGGCGGGCTGTATCACAACACGGCGGTGGCGCTGGACCGCGACGGGACGCTGGCCGGCCGCTACCGCAAGATGCATATACCCGAAGAAGCCGGCTACCACGAAAAATATTACTTCTCCCCCGGCGACGACGGCTTCCGCCCCATCGAGACTTCGCTGGGCCGCCTGGGCGTACTGATCTGTTGGGACCAATGGTTCCCGGAGGCGGCCCGCCTGATGGCCCTGGCAGGAGCCGAACTGCTGCTCTACCCCAGCGCCATCGGCTGGGACCCGTCGGAGTCGGAGGCCGAACGGCGCCGCCAGACCGACGCCTGGCTGACCGTGCAGCGCGGCCATGCGATCGCCAACGGCCTGCCGGTGGCAACCGGCAACCGCACCGGGCTGCAACGGGAACAAACGAACGGCGGCGGCACGCGCTTCTGGGGCGCCGGCTTCATCGCCGGGGCGCAGGGGGAGATCCTGGCGCAGGCGCCGGCCGACGGCGCCGCGGTAATCACGGCGGAGATCGATCTCGGGCGCAGCGAGAAGCTGCGCCGCGAATGGCCGTTCCTGCGCGACCGGCGGATTGACGCCTACGGCGACCTGCTGCGCCGCGGCCGTTAAGGACGCCCGACACGCCCGACCGTATTCGTGCCCATGCCCTCCCTGCCCCCCATATCCTCCGTCGCCGGCACCCGCATCTTCTTCGGCGCCCTGACGCTGCTGGCCGGCGCCATGCTCGCCACGGCCCTGCTGCTGGAATACGTCTTTGAACTCGCGCCCTGCTCCCTCTGCCTGCTGCAACGCGGCGCCCTGCTGCTGGCGCTGGCGCCGCTCGCGGCGGCGACGGCGCACGGCCCCGGACGCCTGGGCGGCCTGATCTACGCCTCGGGCGCCGGCCTGGCCGCCATCGCCGGCGGCGCGCTCGCCGGTTATCACCTGCGCCTGCAACACCTGCCCGCGGAGCAATTGCCGGAATGCGGTCCCGGCCTCGACTACCTGCTGCAAACCCTGCCGCCCTTCGAGGCCCTGACCCGCGCCCTCACCGCCTCCGGCGAATGCGGAGATGTGGCCGGGCGCTTCCTCGGACTCAGCATCCCCGCCTGGACGCTGATCGGCTTCGCGCTGCTCGTACTGCCCTGCGCCGGTTACTGCCTGCGGCGGCCGCGGGCGCTATTCTCCGAGCCGCAGCAATAGCCCCCGCTCGCGGGCGGCGCGGAAAGCCTGGCGAAAGGCCAGGCATCCCAGCGCCAGGTAGGCGGCGTTCAGGACCGCGGCGCGCGCCAGTCCCGCCGCATCGAAACGGCCGTACAACAAGATCTCGCGCATACCCTCGAAGGCATAACTGGAAGGCAGGTACAGCGCCGGCAATTGCAGCCACTGCGGCAGGATCGCCAACGGATAGTAGATGCAGCTGATCGGCGCCAGGGCGAAGATAGAGGCCCAGGCCAGGCTTTCCACGCCCAGGCCGAAGCGCAGCAACAAGGCGCACATGACCAGCCCGATGGCCCAGCCGAAAACCAGCAGGCTGACGAAAAAATACAACAGCGGCCAACCCAGCTCGAACAGCGAGATGGAATAAAGCGCAATGGCGAGCACCGCCGCCGTGCCCACCCCCACCAGGGTGCGCAACAAGCTGATCAGCATCAGGGCGCCCAGGAACTCGCCGACCCGCAGCGGACTGACGAATAGTTGCGCCAGATTGCGGGCGAACATCTCCTCCATAAACGGCACGGAGATGCCGAGTTGCGAACGGAACAGCACGTCCCAGAGCAGCACGGCGGAGAGCAGTATCCCCACCGCCTGCGCCACCCAGGTGCTGTTCTGCGCCAGAAAAATAGTGATAAAGCCCCAGATAATCATCTGCACCGTGGGCCAGTACGCCTGCTCCAACAGCCGCGGCCAGGAACCGCGCAACAAGTAAAGGTAGCGCAGAACGACGGCATGGAGCCGCCGCAAGGAAGCGCCGGCGCTCATGACGCCGGCCATGGCGCCTGCCGCAACGCCTGCCGTGACGCCGCTCATGCCGCGCTCGCGCCGGGCAGCGCTTCCCCGCGGCGGACGATATCCAGGAACAATTGCTCCAGGTCCCGACAGCCGCGGCGGGCGATCAGGCGCTCCGGGGCGCCCTGGGCGAAGACCCGTCCCGCCCGCATGATGATCGCGTCGTCGCAGAGCCGCTCGACCTCGGTCATATTATGGGAGGCCAGCAGGATGGTCGCGCCGCGATCGTTGCGATAGCGCAGCAGGCCGCCGCGGATGCGGTCGGCCGCATCCGGGTCCAGCGAAGCGGTGGGTTCGTCCAACAGCAGCAGCTCCGGCTCGTTGAGCAGCGCCTTCGCCAACGCCGCCCGCGTCTTCTGCCCCGCCGACAGGGCGCCGTAAGGGCGCGGCAAGTGTTCGTCCAGCTCCAGTTCCGCGCTCAGCTCCTCGATGCGCCGCCGCCGTTCCGCCACCCCGTAGAGCCGGGCGTAGATCTCCAGGTTCTCGCGCACGCTCAGCCGTTGCGGCAAATCTACGTAGGGGGAGAAGAAATTCATGCGCGGCAACGCCCGGTGGCGCTGGCGCAGCATATCCTCCCCCAGCACGCGCACCCTGCCGCCGCTCGGCGTCAACAGCCCCAACAGGATCGCCAGCGTAGTAGTCTTGCCGGCGCCGTTGGCGCCCAGCAGGGCGACGATAGCGCCCTTGCGCACCCGGAAGCTGACCTCCTGCAAGGCGCGCGTCTCCCCGTAGCGCTTGCTCAGGCGCTCCACCTCCACAACTGCCGTATTCGCCGCTATCGTCATCCAACCTCAAACCTGGGGAGCGCGAGGAGTGATTGCGGGGGGCGGGCGTCATGCGCGATTGCCGCCGCCTTGGAGCCTCCCGGAAACGCGCGCGCCGCGGGCGCGTCGCGGCCGCCGGCCCAGCCGCCGCCATAACGAACAGGCTATCCCAATCCCACGCCCCGCGCCAGGGGATGCCATGCGGAGCGCGAAGCACGAGGTGCCGCCGGGACAACCTCATCTTCTTATGGCCGCCCGGACCACCGCCTGGAAATCGGAAACTCGCCATTCCTGCGAAACAGTCTGTGCAAAAACCAATCGCTTTTTTTGGAAGTGGGGAAACAGCGCTCTGTCATTCCGGCGCAACCCCCATCCCTCGTCCCCCCGGCAAGCCCCCCCCCCTCCTTCCGGCCTCCCCCCCCGCCACCCGCCTCCCTCCCCGTCACCCGCCCCCCC
>JAPPQA010000204.1:22842-23223 GCA_028817255.1 Gammaproteobacteria bacterium
CTACGACACCGAAATAGGCTCACTACCAGTAAACGGCTCCATTCGTCATTCCGGCCTCCCTCCCTGTCATCGGCTCCCTCCCTGTCATCGGCCTCCCTCCCTGTCATCGGCTCCCTCCCTGTCATCGGCCTCCCTCCTTGTCATCCGCCTCCCTCCTTGTCATCCGCCTCCCTCCTTGTCATTCCGGCGAAAGCCGGAATCCCTCTTGCAAACTCGGCATCCCCTATGAGATTCCGGCTTGCCAGTCTGTGCAGAAACCCCGCGGGTATCCAGCAAATAAAGCCTACTCCGCCATTCCCATGCCCCCACCTCGCCATTCCCGCGCAGGCGGGAATCCAGCATAGAAAGCGCGCGCTTCGCGCTCCTTCAGGGCGGAGCGAG